>VGXI01000290.1 GCA_016873475.1 bacterium
AGGCGCGCGCGGCCGGATCGCAGACGGTGGCGTGGGACGGCCGCGACGGGCTGGGCCGGAGCCTGCCGAGCGGGCTCTACTTCGCGCGGCTGGAAGTGGGCGGCCAGCGGGCGGTCAGCAAGCTCTTGCTCCTGCAGTAGCCTTCCGGCCTTTCTCCCGGTGGGGAAGCCGCAAGGCTCGTCCGCCCCCAATCTTGCCCGCGACGGTGGGCTACAGCGCACTCACGGCCGCGCCTCGGCGGGCAGCAGCGCGGGATCGAAGTGCGCGGCGAGCAGCGCGGCCGGCGCCGCTGCGACGACGAGCCGCCGCGGTCCGTGCGCGCCGAGCACGAGGGTCTTCTCGATGTCGGCCGTGCGGCTCGGTCCCGTGATCAGCGTGAGCGAGTGGCCTGCCCGCGCGCGCCAGGCCGCAGGGTCGAGCGCGGGGCCGTCCGCGGCGCGCGCGCCGGCAACGGCGAGGTAGTCGGCGAGCGTGGCGTAGAGAGCCTCCGCAGCGACGAGCGCAAAGTGCGTCTCGGCGAGGAAGGCCGCGCGCCGCGCGCCCGCGTGCCGCGCCGAGAGAACGAGCGTGCCCGTCTCGGCGATGAGGCCTTCGGCGAGCGTGCAGCCGCGGCCGTCCAGCGCGAGGCCCGCCGCGAGCAGCGCGCCGCCCGCGTCGCGCGGCCAGGCGGCCTCGGCGAGGAATGCGGCGAGCGCGGCGGCATCGGCGAGCGGACGCCACTCGCTGCGGCTCTCGGCGAGGCGAGTCCCGAGCTGAGCGAGCAGGGCGACCTTCACGCGAGCCTCCCCGGGTGGCGGCGCGCGAGCTCGGCGGCGAAGCTGCGCGCCGGCGCGGCGGGCAGCGCGCGCTCCGCGTTCCAGGTGGGCGCGAGGCGCGCGGTGAGTCCGCGCAGCGGCGGCTTGAGGGCGAGGCGCAGGAGCGCGCCGGCGAAGCGCCAGGCCCGAGGCCGCGCGGTGAGGGCAGCGAAGAGGCGCCAGGGCCGCGCGCTCCCCGCGCCGCTCGCGGCCTCGCGCGCCGTGCGCGCCTTCCAGATCAGCGTGGGCAGGGGAATCTCCGCCGGGCAGATCTCGGCGCAGGCGTCGCAGAGCGCGCAGACGTCGGCGAGGCTCGTTGCCGGCCCGTGCGCGGAGGCACCGCCCGCGGGCGCGGGCGCGCCGCCGAGGTAGGGCGCGAGGAGGATCCCCAGCGGCCCCGGATAGACGCCGCCGTAGGCGTGCCCACCCGCGTGGCGAAAGCAGGGGCAGACGTTCAGGCAACTGCCGCAGCGCAGGCAGGCGAGGATCTCGGCCTCGGGGCTGGCGGCCAGCGCCCGGCGGCCGCCATCGAGGAAGATCACGTGCCGCGCCGTGGGGCCGTCGCCCGCCGGCGCCGGGCCGTTGATCAGGCTCGTGTAGCTGCCCGCGCGCTGGCCGGTGGCGTTCAGCGGCAGCAGGCGCAGCAGCGGGTCGAGGTCGGCGAGCCGCGGCAGCACCTTCTCGATGCCGGCGATCGCGATGTGCAAGGGCGGCAGGCTCGAGCTGAGGCCGATGTTGCCCTCGTTCTCGAGCAGCACGAGCGTGCCCGTCTCGGCGACGACGAAGTTCGCGCCCGTGATGCCGGCCTCCGCAGCGAGGAATTTCGCACGCAGGTGGACGCGTGCCTGCGCGGTGAGCGCCTCCGGATCCTCGCTCGCGGGGCCGAGCCCCCGCTCGGCGAAGAGAGCGCCGATCTGGCGGCGATTCAGGTGCAGGGCGGGCGCCGTGATGTGGCTGGGCCGCTGGCCGAGCTGCTGCACGATGAACTCGCCGAGGTCGGTCTCCACGACCTCGATCCCAGCGTCCGCGAGGGCCGTGTTGAGGTCGATCTCCTCGGTGATCATCGACTTGCTCTTGACGACCCGGCGCGCGCCGGCCGCCTCGAGCAGCGCCAGCACGAGCGCGCGGGCGGCGGCGGCGTCGGCGGCCTCGTGCACGGTGAAGCCGGCCGCGGCGAGCTGCACCTTGGCCTGGGCGAGCAGGGCCTCGCGCGCTGCGTGGCTCTGCGCGCGGATCGCGGCGATGGCCTCCCGGTCCGCATCGGCGCCGGGGAGCTCGGCGAGCAGCGCGCGGCGCTTGGCCAGGGTCTGCCCCGTGGCGCGGCGCAGGTTCGCGTGCAGCTCGGCGTCGGCGAGGGCGGCCGTGCTGCGGCGGCGGAAGTCGCGGGTGGCCGGGGCGCTCATGCTGCCGTGTCGCCGGCTACGCCGGCTTGGGCTGCACCGCCGGTGGCGCCGGCCTGGGCAGCGCCCTCGGCGGCGAGGATCTCGGCGAGGTGCAGGCCGCGGAAGGGGCGGCCGCGCTGGCGGGCGCGGCCTTCGAGCTGGAGCAGGCAGCTCGCGTCGGTAAGGGCGAGGGTGTCGGTGCCCGCGGCGGCGAGTGCGGCGAGGCGAGCATCGGCCATCGCCGCCGACAGCTCGGGCAGCTTGACGGCGAAGACACCGCCGAAACCGCAGCACTCGCGCTCGGGATCGGAGGCTTCGACCAGCTCCAGGCCCTCGACGGCGGCGAGCAGGCGGCGCGGCGCCTCGGCGATGCCCAGCTCGCGCAGGGCGTGGCAGCCGTCCTGGAAGGCGACGCGGCCCGGCCAGCGCGCGCCGACCGTCTCGCGGCCGAGCACGTTCACCAGGTAGTCGCTGAGCTCGTGGCAGCGCGGGGCGAGGGCCGCGAATTCAGCGCGCTCGGCGGGGCTCAGGCCCGGCAGTTCGGGATAGCGGCGCAGCATCGCCACGCAGCTCGCCGAGGGGCTGACGACGCGCTCGGCGCTGCCGAAGCGGCGCAGGAAGTGGCGCGCCGCGGGGAGGGCGAAGTCGGGATGGCCGGCGTTGTAGGCCGGCTGGCCGCAGCAGGTCTGGTCGGCCGGGTAGCGCCAGTCGACGCCGAGCCGCTCGAGCAGGCGGGCCGTCGCCAGGCCGATCGCCGGCCGCAAGTGCTCGATGTAGCAGGGGACTAAGAGGAGAACTGGCATGGCCGCTACGCTACTCCAGGGAGATGCAGCTCGCCAGCCCGAAGTCGGGCCGGCCGGTACCATTCATGTGGTTTGGAGTTGACCCGGTTTCCAGGACCCTTTGCTGCCCTGGTAGCGAGAGGAGTCCGCGCTGCCTTGGTCCCGAACGCCCTTTGCGAGTCGTTCTCTGCTACACTTGAGTGTGAGTGCCTGGATCGGCAGCGCTTCAAGACGCAGCGCGTGGCACGGATGGCGGCCTTCAAT
>VGXI01000291.1 GCA_016873475.1 bacterium
CACGCACCCGACGACGGGCGGCGTGACCGCCTCCTTCGCGATGCTCGGCGACCTCAACTTCGCCGAGCCGAAGGCCCTGATCGGCTTCGCCGGCCCGCGCGTGATCCAGCAGACGATCAACGCCGAGCTGCCCGAGGGCTTCCAGACGGCCGAGTTCCTCGAGGAGCACGGCCAGGTGGACCGCGTTGTCGGCCGGCACGAGCTGCGGCGGGTGCTGGCGCAGAGCCTGCGCTTCTTCTCCCGGGAGCGCCGTGTGCAGGCGCGCAGCGAGGTGCAAGCGCCGGCCCAGGCCGATGAGGGCTTGCCGCGCCTGCTGCGGCGGGCGAGCGGCTACCCCTTCGTCGCCGACGACAGCGCCTAGCGCGCCATGCCCGACGCGCCCGGCGGCGGGGTCGAGCCCAGCCGCCGCTTCGACTTCCCCGAGACTCCCCTGACGGCCCCGACCACCGAGACCGAGCGCTTCCTCTACTCGCTCACGCGCTTCGGCATGAAGCCGGGGCTCGAGAACATCCGCGCCCTCGCGGCGCGCTTTGGCGACCCGCAGCGCGCGCTGCGCTTCCTCCATGTCGCCGGCACCAACGGCAAGGGCTCGGTCTGTCATTTGTTGGAACGCCAGCTGCGGGCGGCCGGCTACTCGACGGGGCTCTTCACGAGCCCGCACCTCCTGCACGTGGGCGAGCGGCTGCGTGTGGACGGCGTGGCCCTGGGCGACGCGGGCGTGGGCGCCCTGGTCGAGCGCGTGGCGCCGGCGGTCGCGGAGCGCGAGGCCACCTTCTTCGAGACGATCACGCTCATGGGGCTCCTCCACTTCGCCGAGCGCGGCGTCGACTGGGTGCTCTGGGAGACGGGCCTCGGCGGGCGGCTGGACTCCACGCGTGTCGCGGACGCCGAGGCCGCGCTCGTGACCGGGATCTCCCTGGACCACAGCCGCTACCTGGGCAGCGACCTGGCGGGCATCGCGCGCGAGAAGCTGGCGATCGGTATCGCGGGGCGTCCGCTGTACTCGGCGATTACTTCGCCTGAGCTGCGGGCCGTGGCGCGCGAGATGGCGGAGGCGATCGGCTTCGAGCTGGTCGAGCGGGATGCGGCGCTGGCGTGGCGGCTGGAGGGGGGGGAACTGGTGGTGGAAGGCGGCGCGAGCGTTGCGGCGGCGGGTTCGGCCGCGGCGGGGTCTGCCGCCGCGGCGCTCGCCGGGCGCTATCCGCTGCCGGGCCTGGCCGCTGTGCAGGCGGGGAATGCCGCCTTGGCCCTGCTCGCGCTCGCGGATCTCGGCGCGCGGCGGGGCGAGCGGCTGCTGCCGGCAGATCCTGGCGCGGCGCTCGCCGCCACCGCGCTGCCGGCGCGCTTCGATCGTCTGCCCGGCTCGCCCCTGCGCGTGATCGACGGCGGGCACAACCCCGAGGCCCTGCGCCTGACGCTCGCGGCCTGGCTGCACCTGCTCGCGACCGAGGGCCTACCGGCTGCGTCGGCCTGCGTGATCTTCGGCTGCATGGCGGACAAGGAGATCGAGCCGATGCTGGCGCTGCTGGCGGAGTGCCCCTGCCGCGTGATCCTCACGGCGGCCCGGCAGCCGCGGGCGATGAGCCCGGCAGCGCTCGCCGAGCGCGCGGGGGAGGCCGCGGCGCGCTGGGAAGGCGCGGCGGATCTCGAGGCGGCGCTGGCCGCGGCGGGGCCGGCGCCGGCGCTGGTGACGGGGTCGTTCTATCTGGCGGGGGAGGCGTATCTGGTCCTCGGCATGGCCTAGGCAGTGGCCCAGGATGCGCTAGACTGGCGCTGCAGCCGCACGAGGTGCCGAAGGCCTGCCCTGGAGTTCGTCCACGTCGAGAACAGCCAGTCATATCTTGCTATCGAGCTAGCAGTCCCCTAGAGTCAAGCGCGGTTCAACAAGATGCAGTGCCCTGCGCTTCGAGGGGAATTGCCCCCGCGCAGTCTGCACTCCATGCGATGGTGACGAACGTGGGCGACTCGACACTGGTGAGCGCGGCGTGGTCAGCGTTGGCGCGATGTGGAGGAGGTCCAGTAGATGGCAAGGCATGATGTGACAATCATCGTTCCCGAGCGACAGCTCGGGAAGTCGGATGCGAAGTTCCGTGTGAAGGCAGATGGCAAGGTAATCGGCACTCTCACGGTGTCCAACGGCTCGGTGGTCTGGTTTCCCCGCGGCACATCCTATGGATGCAAGATGGGTTGGGCCAAGTTCGATAAGGTCATGAAGGAAGAAGCGCTGCGTGAGGAGAGGCGGTAAGCCGAAAGCTTGGTGCATGGGCGTTGGCGATGGCCCGCCACCGTGCAGAGCCATCTCATGCTCCGCATGCTCTGGATTGGGAAGGACCGTATGGAACAAGGCCACTTGGGCTGGATCGTCAGCTACATCTGGGGGATCGCCGACGACGTTCTGCGGGACCTCTACGTCCGCGGCAAGTACCGCGATGTCATCCTGCCGATGACAGTGCTGCGCCGGCTCGACGCCGTGCTCGAGCCGACCAAGCCGGCGGTGCTCGACATGAAGGCGTCGCTCGACAAGGCCAAGATCGTCAACCAGGACCAGGCGCTGCGCAAGGCGGCCGGCCATGCCCTCTACAACACATCGCAGTTCACGCTGCGCGACCTCAAGGCCCGCGCCAGCCAGCAGCAGCTCAAGGCCGACTTCGAGGCCTACCTCGACGGCTTCTCGCCGAACGTCCAGGAGATCATCGAGAACTTCGAGTTCCGCAACCAGATTCCTCGCCTGTCGAAGGCGGACGCGCTGGGGACCCTGATCGAGAAGCTGCTCTCGCCTGAAGTCAACCTGAGCCCGAACCCTGTCATGAATGGCGACGGCACGGTGAAACACCAGGGTCTCGACAACCACGGCATGGGGACGCTCTTCGAGGAGCTGGTCCGGCGATTCAACGAGGAGAACAACGAGGAAGCAGGGGAGCACTGGACGCCCCGCGACGCCGTGCGCCTCATGGCGAAGCTCATCCTCCTGCCTGTCGCGGATCAGATCGAGTCGGGGGCCTATCTGCTCTACGACGGCGCCTGCGGCACGGGCGGCATGCTGACCATTGCCGAGGAGACGCTGCAGGAGATCGCCAAGCAGCACGGCAAGGAAGTGACCACGCACCTCTTCGGCCAGGAGATCAACGCCGAGACCTACGCGATCTGCAAGGCGGACCTCTTGCTCAAGGGTGAGGGCGATGCCGCGGACAACATCGTCGGCGGGCCTGACCGC
>VGXI01000292.1 GCA_016873475.1 bacterium
CCCCGGATGTAGCCGCGCGCTGGCGGGTTTTCGCGGAGTTGCTCGGCGCGCCGGTGATGCCGGGGGACTTGCGCTAGCGGCGTTCGCGTGGGGAGGCGTAGGAGCCAAGCACCTTCTTGAGGGACGGGTTACGGTCAAGAATCAGCTCGCGTAGCTCGGGCCAGTACTCTGTAGCATTCGGCCTGCCCTGGAAACTGCCTCGCACGAAAGGCGCCGTTGCGAGGTAGCGATCGCGCTTGAAGTCCTCGAGAAACAGCGGCGACTTCAGGGCGGCGATCCTCTGGATGCTTGCCATCACGTCTTTGCCAGGCTTCCAACCAGCTCTCCTCGACTTCGCATTCTCGGCGAGCTTCCAGACCTGCGAGATGCATCCCTCAGGCATTTTCAAGTAGAAGAGAATCAGGTCACCGGCGTGAGCTCGGCCAGCCACGCTCCAGGTAGACCGACGGACCGAGTTGAGTTCGTCCTTCCGCCATGCCTCTACGGGCTGGATCCAGACGTTGAACCCAAGCCCGTATTCCCGGCGAAGCTCGATCACGCGTAAACCAGCAGGCGCGCCAGGCCAGTTGTCCTCCCAGCAGACGAGCCAGTCGCACTTCCCCGGATCATGGCGATGCGTGTGGAAGCTGCGCGACCTGAATTCGAACTCAATGCGAATTCTACGCTCCTTCCCGTCCGCGGGGGCATAGGCAATGCAGTCAGGAAACCCCGTACCGATTCGGTCGACCCTGATGCGTCGGCGCCTGGCCCACTCGGCGAAAAGAAAGACGACACCCTGCTCGTTCTCTGGAGCATAGTGCAACGACGCATCCTTGAGTACCTCTGGACGAACACTGCTGGACATCCAAGTTTCCTCCTCTGCTCCCCGTCGACTTGGCCCTGAACCGACCGCCCACCATCCTGCTCACATGTTCACGAGGCGGATTGGGTTCTGCGCTCCCGACGGCAAGAGATGCCGCACCGAACAATTCAGATAGCGTCGCCGCACAGCCGCTTCCGCGATCTTGCCCACGAACTCCCAGCGACCTTCCGTCTCGCTCGCGGTGTACGGCCGGGAAGTGTGGGTGCTTCCCGCGGGTAGCCAGGCGCTGATCCGAAAGACCTCGCGCACAATGCCGTGGTAGGCAGCGAGGACGAGCTCGGCTCTGGCGCGACGCGGACCGATCCGCCAGAAGCCTCGCGCGGCATCGTAGAGCCCATCAGCGCTGAGTCCGTAGTGGAATAGACGGCTGATGTTCACGATGACCGCAGGCTCGAGGATCGTGGCCGGACGGGCGGAGAGTTGGGCGACGACGTCGTCGAGTCGCGCGCGCCCCCCAGTAGCTGCACCATGCCCGCGAAAACGATTGGTGAGCTCATCCACGCCGATCAAATCGATCGCGCAGCGCTCAACGAGATGGGCTTCGTGTTCACTGAGCCCCCAGGCCAGCAGCTCGAGGGTCGGCTCCATGCCGATCGAGTGCAGCTCTCGGAGCCTCTGTGCCTTAGCGTGCTCGGTCTTGTCCTTCAGATGCACAAGGACGCGCTCTCCAGTTCCCTTGCCGATGTAGAAGGGCTTTCCTGTGCGAGGATCGAGATAGAGGTAGACGTAGAAGCGCAGTGCTCTGGTCGGCAAGGGGCTAGGATACCGCGGTGTCTTCGTCAACACGCTCACTCTCACCTGAACTGTTACTATCCAAGGTATCGGTTCTCGTTGTGCCAGGCTAGCATTTCGGGATCGGGGTGATCCGCTCGCTTCGCTGGCAAGGCAATCACCTTCCCATGGAAATCGCGATAGCTCCGGCCGTTATGATAGTCCTCCTGAAGCCGGCGGCTGATTTCGATGCGGTGCTCAGGCGTAACGGTCACATAGCCCCTGTCGAAGAGGCGATGCATGTCACTGCGAAGCAGCAGCCCGTTGCTGACCCGATGCTCGCCTTCATCCGCATAGGGCTTGATGTGCGCTGCCTCGAGCGCCGGCAGAGAGTGCTCGCTCGAAACTGCACACGCTCGCGCGTAGCTCTCGATAACAGCGATTCGAAAGCCGCCTTGCCCAAGACGTGGCATTACGAGCTGCGAACTCCCGTAACGGGGCCCCCCATCGCGCACCGATGGCAGCGGGAGCAACCGTTTCAGTTGCGCGGCGGCGGCCTGACAGCTCTCCCAGATCCGCCGACCCTCACCCGACTCAAGAGCGTAGCGCTTGCCCTGGACGATGTTCTTCCCCCAATCTGCGGGCTGCCGTACCCAGAGCTCATCCGGGAAGAAAACAGGTTGCGCAAGGAGTCGACAGCCGATCTGGTAGTTACCGGCGGGATCTCGAAAATGACCCGTCCGATACCGCTCGACGCGCGCCCGCATCGAGGCAAAGTCCGGCGCTCCGTTCGCTGGTCCAAAGGAGTCCCAGGCTAGCCAAGCGGGTAGTGCCGACATGCGTACGAAGTATCCGAAGCCGGCAACAGCATTGTGTGGAGACTTCAGCTTGAAGAAGAAGGGCTCGCCGGTTTGCAGGGCGTGAAAGGCCTGCGAATCGGAGGGCTGCCAGAAATTGACCTCTTCGGGAGCACCGAGCGTGCGAAGGTGGCAGAACCAGTCGTAGTCCGTGGTTGCCAACCAGCCGATCATGCCCCTCCGCTTCACGAGGCTCCAGCCGCGTGCGCGCTTCACGCGGGAGCTACAGCGCGCCCCCAGCGCAGCAATCGGTTCGCATGCGCCGAGATGCCAGTGAGCCGCCCGGGGCTCGAACCCGGCACCACTTGATTAAAAGTCAAGTGCTCTACCGACTGAGCTAGCGGCTCGCAACCGGGAGGAGCCTAGGCGAGAGGCCGCCCACCGTCAAGCTAGCGGCCGGCCGCGAGGTCCAGGATCTGCCGGCGATCCGGACCCACGCCGAGCAGGCTGACCGGCAGGCCGAGGCTCTCCGTGAGGAAGTCGAGGTAGTGCCGCGCCGCCTCGGGCAGATCCTCCAGCCGCCGTGCCTCGCTGATGTCCCCGCTCCAGCCCGGGAAGGTCGCGAGCACCGGTTTCGCCCGCTCCAGCCGCGCCGCATCGCGCGGGAAGCGCGTGACCAGCTCGCCGTCGAGCTGATAGCCCGTGCAGACGGCGATCTCCCCCAGCCCGCTCAGGATGTCGAACTTGGTGAAGGCGAGCGAGGTGAAGCCGTTCAGGGCCGCCGCGTAGCGCGCGGCCGGCAGGTCGAACCAGCCGCAGCGGCGCGGC
>VGXI01000293.1 GCA_016873475.1 bacterium
AAAATACCTACTGCCTGGATCTCCACCCAGACCGCGACCACCAGCAGCACCAGCGCCAGGAGCTGGCGCAGGCGCCGCGGCTTGATGCGCGCCGTCAGCCGCGCGCCGATCTGCCCGCCGATCAGGGCCGCCGCAGCGCCGGCGAGGGCGGCGAGCCAGGGGACGTGGCCGGCCACGGCGTGGCCAGCCGCGCCCACGGCCGAGGTGATGGCGAGCAGCAGCGTCGAGGTGGCGACGGCCACCCGCGTGGGGATGCGAAAACCCAGCGTCAGGATGGGCACGACGACGATGCCGCCCCCGATGCCGAAGAGCCCCGAGAGCAGTCCGGCCAGGGCACCGGCGCCGATCGCCCCCGGCACCGGCACCGTGTAGCTCTCGCCCTCGCGTTCGCGCCGGAAGCGCCAGCGGCCGCCGCCGGTGGGGCCTGCGGCGGGCGGCGCGGGCTTCGCCTCGCGCAGGAGGAGCAGGGAGACCGGCACCAGGACGATCCCGAAGGCGATGCGCAGCAGCCGCTCGTCGAGGTGGCCGGACAGCGCACCCGAGAGAAAGCTGAGCAGCCAGGCGCTGGGGCCGATCGCGAGCACCAGGGCCGGCTCGACCAGGTGGCGACGCAGGTACACCGTCGAAGCCGAGATGCCCATCGCGGCGATCATCACGAGCGAGGTGGCCGTGGCGGCCTGGAAGCCGCTGCCCGCCGCGAGCCAGATCGGCACGAAGAAAACGCCGCCGCCGATGCCGACCATGGCGCCGAGCGCGGCGATCGGCAGGCAGAGCAGGGCGACGAGCAGGGGGCTCATCGCTGCTCCTTCTTCCCGGTTGGCTCGCGCCAGATTCCGTGTTGCGCGAGCAGGGCCTGCAGGCGATCCACGGCCTGCGCCTCGGGGATGCCGCGCTCCAGGCACTCGCGCCCGCGGTAGAGGTCGATGCGGCCGGGCGCCGCACCCACGTAGCCGAAGTCGGCGTCGGCCATCTCGCCGGGGCCGTTCACGACGCAGCCCATGATCGCGATCTTGATGCCTTCGAGGTGGCCGAAGCGCTCGCGGATGCGGCGGGTGGCGGTCTGCAGGTCGAAGTGCGTGCGCCCGCAGGAGGGGCAGCTGATGAAGTCCGCGCGGCTCATGCGCAGGCGGGTGGTCTGGAGCAGCGCGTAGCCCAGCTCGACGCCGCGCAGCGCCTCTTCGCCGCTCGAGGCCTCGACGGCGACGCGTCGGGCCAGGCCTTCCAGCAGGGGGATGCCGGCGCCGACCGCCAGCTCGAGCAGGGTGCGCTCCCGGGCTGCGGGCTCCAGGCGCGGCTCGGCCAGGCGAGCGCTGATGCCCCTCGGCACGACGACGAGACCGAGGCGGCCCAGCTCGTCCGTGCGCACGTGGTCGGGCGGCAGCGGCCGCCAGCGGAGCGCGAGCAGGTCCTGGATCGCCGGCTGCCAGTGCACGGGAACCAGGGTGACGGGGAAGTGTTTGGCGCGCGCCTCCGGATCGAGGCCGCTGAGCGCGTCGTCGTGCGGGAGGGCGCCGGTAGCGGGATCGGCCTCGCGCGCGGCGAACTCGGCGCTGAGGCTGGCCGCGGTCCAGGGTTCGGCGACATGGCGGCGATCCGAGTAGCGCTCGGCGAGCGCGCGCGCGGCGGGGAGCTCCTCGAGAGCGTTCTCCGTCAGGGAAACGCGCACCGTGTCGCCGATGCCGAGCTCCAGCAGCGAGCCCATGCCGATGTAGCTCTTCAGGCGGGCGTCCTCGCCCTCGCCCGCCTCCGTGACGCCCAGGTGCACGGGATAGACCTCGCCCTCGCCCGCCTCGGCGCGGCGCAGCATGGCAAGCGCGAGCAAGCGGTAGGCCTCGACCATCACGCCGACGTGGCTGGCCTTCATCGAGATCACCAGCTCGCGATAGCCCGCGCTCTCGGCCAGGCGCACGTACTCCAGCGCGGCCTCGACCATGCCGAGCGGCGTGTCGCCGTAGCGCGAGAGGATGCGCTGGGAGAGCGAGCCGTGGTTGCTGCCGATGCGCAGGACTCGCCCCTGGCGCTTGCACGATTCGACGAGCGGCAGGAGGCGCTCGCCGACGCGCGCCAGCTCGGCAGCGTACTCGGCGTCCGTGTAGGGCGCGCTGCGGGGCTTTCGCGTATCGGCGAAGTTGCCCGGGTTGATGCGCAGCTTCTCGACGAAGTCCGCCGCGCGCAGGGCCGCCTCGGGGCTGAAGTGGATGTCGGCGACCAGGGGCACCCTGACGCCGGCGGCGTCGAGCTTCGCGCGCAGGGGGGCGAGCGACGCGGCAATGCGCGGGCTCTGCACGGTCACGCGCACGAGCTCGGCGCCGGCCGCCGCCAGCTCGCAGATCTCGGCGGAGACCGCCTCGGTGCGCTCGGTGGCCGCCACGGTCATCGTCTGCGTGACGATCGGCGCGCGGCCGCCGAAGACGAGCGGCCCGGCGGGGCCGGCGAGGACGACCTCGCGGGCGAGGAGGAGCTGGGGCGGCATGGCCCCACGATAGGGTGGGCGGGCGGCGGCCTCAAGCGGGAAAAGGCCGTCACTTATGGCCTTGGGATGGCTTTTCAGGACTCGTCGGCTTCGCTATGTTGTCAGCTCAGCCCTCGCCGACCGGGAGGTCAACCATGCTCTGGCGTCTCTGCCTCGCCTGCGCCCTGCTCGTCTGCGCGCTGCCCGCCGCGGCGGGCGACACCGGCCTCGGCATCATCATCGGCGAGCCCACGGGGCTCAGCCTGAAGCACTGGACCGGCCGCAGCAAGGCGATCGACCTGGCCGCGGCCTGGTCCTTCGAGGGCGAGGACGCCCTGCACCTGCACGGCGACATCCTCTTTCATCGCTACGACTGGATCGAGGTGGACGGTGAGGGACTGCCCACCTACCTCGGCATCGGCGTGCGCGCCAAGCTGGTCGACGAGGACGAGCTGATCGGCGCGCGCTTCCCGATCGGCCTCGCCTACGCTTTCGACCGCAACCGCTTTGACTTCTTCTTCGAGCTGGTGCCGATCATGGACCTGGCGCCCGACACCGACTTCAGCCTGAACGCGGGGCTCGGCCTTCGCTTCTGGTTCGACTAGCGAGGATCATGGCCGGCCGCGAGATCTTCCTCAGGGACACCATTCACGGGATCGTCAGCCTCGACACGGCCGATCCCGGCGATCGCCTGATCTGGGCGCTGGTGCAGACGCCCGAGTTCCAGCG
>VGXI01000294.1 GCA_016873475.1 bacterium
CCCCGCTTCTTCGATTACCACATCGCTCAGTACTCGAAGAGCCGGCGCAAGGCGCCGATCTACTGGCAGCTCGCGACGGCGTCGGGATCGTACTCGGTTTGGATCTACATCCACCGCGCGACCGGTGACACCCTCTTCCGCGTGCTCAACGACTTCGTGGGGCCGAAGCTCGACCACGAGAAGGTCAAGCTCGACGGGCTTACCCAGAAAGCGGGCGCCAATTCCTCCGCCGCCCAGCGGCGCGAGATCGAGCAGCAGGAGACCCTTGTCGGCGAGCTGCAGGCGCTGAAGATCGAGGTCGCACGCGTCGCCCCGCTCTGGAAGCCGAACCTCGACGACGGCGTCATCCTCAACTTCGCCCCGCTGTGGCGGCTCGTGCCGCAGACCCGGAGCTGGCAGAGCGAGTGCAAGAAGGCCTGGGATGAGCTCGTCGCCGGCGAGTACGACTGGGCGCACATCGCGATGCATCTGTGGCCCGAGCGGGTGGTGCCCCCCTGCATCGACGACCGCAGCCTCGCCATCGCCCACGGGCTCGAGGACGTGTTCTGGCACGAGGACGACTCGGGAACCTGGCGCAAGAGCCGGGTCAACGACGCGACCGTGCAGGAGCTCATCCAGGAGCGGAGCTCCACCACCGTCAGGGCCGCGCTGAACGACCTCCTGTCCGCCGCCACGCCCACGGCGAGCAAGGGGCGCAAGGCGAAGGGCCGGAGCGGGTCACCGCGCCCCTCCGCAGCCAAGTCTGCGCCCGCCGCAGCGCGGGCCACCGCCCCCGACACAGCGGCCGACGAGACCACGCTTCGCGCGGTCAAGGCCGCCATCGCCACTGTGGCAGATGGCGCCTCCAAGGCCGACGTGCTCGCCGCCACGGGCCTGTCGGACGGGGACTGGAGCAAGGCCATCGCCGCCTTGCTCGACCGAGGCGTTGTCACGCGCACTGGGCAGAAGCGCGGCACGCGCTACCACGCAGACTCGCCAGGAGAAGACGGATGATGCACGGCCTGCACCAGCACATCGCGTCGACGCTCGACCGTCTCCTCCGCGAGCGGCGCATCGTCGTGTTCTACGACCTGCGTGAGGAGTTCCGACCCTTCCTCGACGAGCTCGACGTCGTTGGCACGGGCGTAGGTGACCTCCCTCGAGTCTGCATCCACGACACGCTGACGCACGTGGCCCGTTTCGAAGGCTCGTTCTTCGCGCTCAAGGCCGCCATGGAGCCCATCCTCGCGGCACCGCGTCCGGAGCCGGTCCTCATCTACGTGCCGGGCTACGCCAAGGAGCGGCTCGGGAAGCTGCGGGCTCCGGCGACGCCCAACACGGCGCAGGGCAAGGACGTCTGGAACGTGCTCTTCGAGCTCGACTGCGCTGGCAAGTCCTACGAGCCGAGCCTTCGTGGCCTCGCGCGGAACGAGCTTCGGCGCCGCTACACGGACGGCGACATCGACGAGATGCTCGCGCTGGAGTCGCTCACGTACCACGACGTAGTGCGCTTTCTGCTCGACGAGGGCGGCGGAGCCGACGAATCGACCTCGCTGGTCAGGCTGGTGTTGGGCGGCGGTTCGAGCGAGGAACTCATCTGCCGCTGGCTCACCGACGAGGCCTGCGATTCGGATCTCGAAACGAAGCAGGCCGCGCCCGAGCTACTCAAGCTCGTCCAAGCTCGCCTCGGCCTCGCACTATCGGACGTCAGCCTGGCGAAGGCGCGTCACCAGACCCTGCGCTACGTGCTCGTCAACGAGCTTCGCTCCGACCTCGGGGGCCAGGCGCCCGGTCAGCTCGATGTCGTCCCAGCCCCGCCGACGAAGGAGGAGCTGCAGCGCGTTCGCGACGTCACCGAGCGTCTGCGCCGCGAGCACCCCGACGCCTACAGCGACATCGCCGACGGCATCGAGCGCGAGCTCAACCTCCCGGCGCTCAAGCTCGACGCGGAAGCACTCGGGACGATCGACACCTTCCGCTTCGAGGAAGCGGTCCTGCTCGAGCACGCTGCGAATATGATCGCCGATACTTACTATGACCGTGCGCTCGAGCTCGTGGTCGAGCGGCGGCGTAGCTTCTGGGTCGACCGCAGCCTTGGCCGGCTTGGACTGTGGGAGACCTGTCGTCTTATGGCGGAGCTAGGGCGCGAGGTGGGGCGAGTTCGCCCGCTCTTGAAACAGACCGCCGGGACCCCCAAGAGCTGGGTCGAAGGCTACGCGATTGACTGGTACCGCGCGGACCTCGCGCAGAGGGCGCTCGAGTCGTGGGTCGCGAAGCTCGAGGACGAGCCCGAGCCTGCGCTCGAGAAGGCCCTCGGGCTGGTGCGCCGCAACCACGAAACGCTCCTCAAAGAGATGACCGAGGGCTACACGGCCGCCCTCGCCGCGGCCGGGTGGTCGGTCAGCGACGTCCTCCACCAGACCCGTATCTACCCGGAGCTGGTCGAGTCGGTGCGCGGCCGGGTGGCCTACTTCTTCGTCGACGCCATGCGCTTCGAGATGGCGGCCGACCTGATCGAGCAGCTCGAGGGCGCACTGGAGCTGCGCCTAGTACCCGCCGTGGGCGGGCTCCCCTCGATCACGCCGATCGGCATGGCTGCGTTGCTGGGGGGCGCCTCGTCGAGCTTCTCGGTGGTCGACCACAAGGGCAAGCTTGCTGCGCGCATCGGCGACACGATCCTGCCGGGGCTCGCCGAGCGGATGAAGTACCTCAAGGCCGTTCGCCCCGAGGCCGTCGACATCGACCTCGGCGAGCTGCTCCAGAAATCGACCCGCGCGCTGGAGAAGCGGCTGGCCGATGCGCCGCTGGTCATCGTGCGTTCGCAGTCGATCGACGGCCTCGGCGAGATGGACGGCGGGCTGCTCGCCCGGCAGATCATGGACACCGTCATCGGCAACCTGGCCCGCGCGGTTCGAAAGCTCGCCCGCACCGGGATCGAGCACTTCGTGGTCACTGCGGACCACGGCCATCAGTTCTCGATCCGGAAGGAAGAGGACATGCTGATGGACAAGCCGGGGGGCGACGCCGTTGACCAGCACCGGCGATGTTGGGCCGGCCGCGGGGGACAGACGCCCGCGGCGGCGATGCGCGTATCTGGAGCTGACCTCGGCTACGACACCGACCTCGACTTCATCTTCCCGAATGGCCACC
>VGXI01000295.1 GCA_016873475.1 bacterium
TGTTACGGGGGCCTACTTCAAGGCCTTGGCTGATGAACTCGGCATTCCCTACCAGACGCTGATCAACCTGTACCTGCGCGACTGCGCGTCGAGCGGTCGGCGACTGAGCATGGCGTGGAAGCCTGGGAACTGAGATGGGTGGCATCTAACCAGAGCTTGCAGCAGACGAAGCCGCCTGTCACGTCGCCTGCCTGCGCAGGCGCCGCGCCAGACGTCTTCGCTGCTGAAGCTAGGTGTTAGGCGGCATGACGACTATGGGAGGGTCAAGACATGAATTGGTACCTTCAAGTCCTCAAGAAGTACGCGGTCTTCAGCGGTCGCGCGCGGCGGAAGGAGTACTGGATGTTCTTCCTCTTCAACATCCTGGTCGCCGTCGCCCTCGGCTTCGTCGAGGGAGTTCTTGGCATCGCGCCCGAGAGCAATCAGAGCGTTCTCGGGACCATCTACCAGCTCGTGATCCTGAGCCCTGCAATCGCCGCAGGTGTGCGGAGAATGCATGACACCAATCACAGTGGCTGGTGGTTGCTGCTTCCGATCGTCAATCTTATGTTCGCAGTCACCGAAGGAACGCGAGGCGACAACCGATTCGGCCCTGATCCAAAGGCGACGGAACCGCAATCCGCCTAAAAACCGGTTGCCGCGTACAGTCCGCTGCGTGGCTCGCTGCTGAAGCTTGGCGTTGGCCCCACAACCGAGGAGAAGTCCGATGCCGAATCACCCTGTGGTTTCAAGGCAGGAATGGTTAGTTGCCCGCGAGGTACTTCTTGCCAAGGAGAAGGAGCTCACTGTTCTACGCGATGACCTGGCGCGGCAGCGACGCGAGCTGCCTTGGGTGCAGGTGACAAAGCCGTATGTGTTCGAGGGTCCGGACGGACAGCAATCGCTTAGCGATCTTTTTGCCGCCCGCCGCCAGCTTATCGTGTACCACTTCATGTACGCACCAGACTGGACGGAAGGCTGCCCCATCTGCTCTTTCTGGGCGGATAACTTCGAGCGTATTCCGATTCATCTCGCGCACCGAGATGCAACGCTGGTGGCCATCTCGCGCGCACCGTACGAGAAGCTCGCGGCCTACCGTCGGCGGATGGGCTGGACTTTCCCCTGGTACTCGTCGCACGGAAGCGAGTTCAATTACGACTTCCAGGTGTCGCGTACTCGCGAGCAGGTCGGATCCGGCAACGACGAGCCCAGCAGCCGCCGATCCATGGCGTTGGCAGAGTTTCCGGGAATCAGCGTGTTCTACCGAGACGAGGCCGGCGATGTGTACCACACCTACTCCACATATGAGCGCGGCTTGGACATGCTGAACGGCGCTTATCATTACTTGGATCTCTTGCCAAAGGGTCGTGACGAAGCGGGCTTGCCGTGGACCATGGCGTGGCTTCGTCGTCGCGACCAATACGAGGATTAGCCCGGACTATTCACGAAGGTCCGAGCGAGGGTGAGGAAATTGCCCTTCTGCGAAGGCGAAATCCGGTCTCCGCGAGGGAGGCGTACCCGATGCGGTACGTTGACCTCGCGGAGACCGGATTTCGCCTTCGCAGAAGGGCAATTGACCAGCCGCAGCCGGACCTTCGTGAATAGTCCGGGTTAGTGGAAGGTCGAGATCACCACCTTGTCCACGCCCGATCCAGGGCTACTTCCCTTGGGGATGGCGCGGTGATGTGATTGATGACCGGTCGGAAAGCGCCAACTGCATGAACCTGATGACGCGCCCTGTCACGGTCTTTGCCCTGGAAGTTGATGTTGGGCATCATGTGCGCGAGCGAAGCCCGCGCCGGGCCGCTCGCAGCTTATGCAGGGCGGTGGGCCGGGACGGCGCGGTGCATGAGAGCGCCAGGTGAGGCATCAATGCTGCGTGGTTCGGCACTGATCGGAGCGGTTCCGGCCTTTGGCATAGCAGTTGTCGGCTGCCCCGTCAGTGGAGACGCCGCACCCAGTGGAGTCCGCTGGGCATCTGCCGACGCGACGATTGAAGTGTCTGGCCACGCAATTGCAATCCCTCCTCACCCTCGCTCAGACCTTCGTGAATAGTCCGGGCTGGGCGCTCCACAGCGGCCCCGCCGCGCACGCCGGCATCGGCGGTCCTGATACGCGGAACCATAAGCCTCAGCGTGTCCTCCCGGCCCAGACGCCGGACGGCGCCGGGCAATCCGGAAAGCGGATTTCGCGCCGGGCCGCAGGGATGCCGCCCGCCCGGGGCGCTTGACGAACCCATCGCTCGCCTCTAGCGTGTGTCGTTCGGCTGGACGTGGCACACCCGTACCCGGTGGTCAGATGCGGTTCCTGCGCGAAAGAGGATGGGGGTCCGGCCCGCGCCGGGCCGGCTGGCTGGGGAGCCTGGGGCTCTTCGCGCTGGCTCTGGCCCTGCAGGCGACGTTGACCTGGTTCGAGGCGGGCCACACCGCCGCGGGCCACGGCGCGTCCTGCAGCCTTCCCGCGGGCGCCGACTGCCGGCCGGATTCCCGGAACCCCACCGGGGACGCGTCGCACGATTCGAGAAGCTGCTTCCAGTGCCAGTTCTTCCGCAACGCCGCCGGCGCCGAGCCGGTCACCGTCGCCGACACCGACGCGTCGGCAACGCTCCTGCCCGAGCGCGTGGCGACGCCGGTCTTCCGCGCCCTTGGGTCGCCCCGCCACGAGCGTCCCGAACCCCGGGCGCCGCCCCGCCTGCAGGCCCTCACGCTCACGGTTTCCGCCTGACGGACACCCGTCGCTGCCGCCGATGAACCCCGCGCACCACGGTGTTCCTCGCCGCCATCGGCAGGCTTCCGTCAGGCATCCGGATTCCTTTCCGTGCGTTGCCTGAAGGAGGCACAACATGAGACGTTTCCGCACGCTTGCCGCGGGCGCGCTTGGCGCCTTGCTCTTCGCTTCGCTGCTCCTGGTCCAACCCGCCGCCGCCCAGCACGAGGAGGCCGACGGCCTGGTCCTGCGCCAGGGCAACGTCGACATCGTCACGGTCTGGCAGGGCGTCGTCACCGGTCAGCTCTCGCTGCAGCCGGGCAACTGGACCCAGCCGTTCGACGTGATCCTGCTCGATCCCGCGGGCGACGAATTCCAGCCCGACGAGCCCGCGTTCAGCCTCGGCTGGAGCCTGGGCGATCCGCTGATCACCGCG
>VGXI01000296.1 GCA_016873475.1 bacterium
CCAGGAGCGCCCGCGTGCTCAGGCGAGCCTCCTTGACCCTTGTCTCGAGCGTGCGGCTGTTCAGCTGCTGCGCCTCTTCGATCCACTGACGCTCGGTCTGCGCCGTGGCCACCTTCACCACTTCGCGCGCCTTCGTCCAGGGCATCTCGCCGCGAGTCAACGAGTCCTGTAGCTGCGGCAGGTGCTCCAAGCTCTCGGCCAGATGGATGAACTGGAAGGTCTTGTTGCGGGAGAAGCCCAGCACCTGCTCGGCGTAGGCATGAATGCTGGAGTAGCCGCAGTCGCGGTAGAGCCGCCGGCGCATCAGCTCGGCGAACCAGAGGACGGCGCTCTGCTCGGCGCGGCGCAACTCGGCGACGGCCGCACGCAGTCGGGCATCCACCGCGGCGGCGGGGAGATTCGGCAGGAACTCGGACATGGAAGGTCCTCGCAGGATCGAGGACGCGGGAGGTGGGGAGGCATGCAATATACTATGAGAATCCACGGCAGTCAAGTGCATCGCGACTAGAAGAGCTGTGGCCAGGAACAGCGAGCGCCGCCGCTGGCATGGGTCCAGCGACGGCGCTCGGCGCTTGGGCCTAGTCCCGGCCGCTGCGCGGCGGCTTGGACGGCCGGCGGGGTTCGTCCTCGCGGTCCTCGCGCCAGTCGCCGTCGCCGGCGTCCGCGAGGCGCGCCGCGCGCTCGACGAGGCGGGCCAGCTCGCGAGCCGCTTCGTCCCCGCGCAGCTCCTCGGCGAGGCGAGCGGCCGGGCGAACCAGATCGGCGAGACGGCTGTCGCGCGCCCAGTAGCTGCCGCGCAGGATTTCGGCGAACTCGGCGGCGAGGGCGGCCAGGCGCAGGCGGGCGGCGGCGCGCGAGAGCTCGACGCTGAGATCCGCGGTCGTGAGGCGCCGCTCGAGCTCCACAACCTCGCCCGCGCGGCGGTCCTGCTCGGGCTTCTCGTAGCGGAAGCGCAGCACGCCGAGGCCGAGCGGCTGGTTGCGGTCGGCACGGCCGTCCACGCTGCGCTCGGCCTCGCCGCTGAGCTTGATCTCGTAGAGGGCGACCACGCGATGGCCGGCGCCGATCTCGCCCGCATCGACGGCATCGTTGCGGAAGTCGCGGTCGGCCACATCGCGGTTCTCGTAGCCGATCAGGCGCCAGCGGGCGACCTGCTCGGGGTCGAACTCCACCTGGATCTTGGCGTCGCGGGCCAGCGTCTGCAGCGTGCCGGTGAGGTTCTCGCGGAACACACGCTGCGCTTCCTCGATGCGGTCGACGTAGTAGTAGTTGCCGTCGCCCTTGTCAGCCAGGGTCTCCATCAGCACGTCGTTGTAGTTGCCCATGCCGAAGCCGATCGTGCTCAGGTGGATGCCGCGGTCGGACTGGTAGCGCACCTTGTCCAGGATGCGCTCGGCGTCCGTCTCGCCGGTGTTGGCCACGCCGTCCGAGCATAGGATCAGCCGGTTGATGGCGCGGGCGTCGTAGATGCGGCTGGCCATCGTGTAGCCGAGGTCGAGGCCCTCTTCGGCGTTCGTGCTGCCGTTGGGGTGCAGGCGCTCGATGGCGCGCTCGATCGTGCGGCGGTCCTCGAGCGAGGTCGGCGCGAGCACGATGCGGCCCTCGCTGCCGTACTCGATGATGCCCACACGGTCACTCGGTTCCAGCTCTTGGAGCAGCATGGCGAGCGCGTGCTTGACGAGGCCGAGGCGGTTCTCGCGGTCCATCGAGCCCGAAGTGTCGATGACAAAGACCAGGTTCGCTGGGCGCCGCTCGTCGTCGTCGATCGTGCGGGCCTGGAGGCCCAGGCGCAGCAGGTGGTAGCCGCGGCCGTAGGGCGCGGGCGCGCCGTCGGCGTGCAGGGCGAAGTCGCCCTTGCGCACGCGGCCGTAGCCGGGATCGAAGAAGTTCACGAACTCCTCCACGCGCACGGCCTCCGGCGGCGGCAGCTGGCCCTCGTCGAGATAGCGCCGCACGAGCGTGTAGGAGGCGTTGTCCACGTCCACGGCGAAGGTGGACAGCGCGTCCTCCTCGGTCACGATGAAGGGGTTCGTGCCGTAGTCGCGGAAGTACATAGCATCGAAGGGCTCGCCGTTCGGGTTGCGGTAGTCCGGCGGGATCCAGCAGCGCCGGCGGCGGAGGGCGCGAACTTCGTCGTCCACATCCTCGCGCCCGGCAATGAGGGTGCCCTCCAGGCGCGGCTCGTCGATCCGCTGCCGCTTCATCTCAGCGGGAGCTGCCGGAGCTGGGCTTGCTCGCAGTGCCATGCCCTCATTGAGGCCCTCCACTGCATTGGCATTGCGCTCACGCGCGCCCTTGGAGCTGGTACTCCGCGAGGCTTTCACGTCGACGAGCGGCGGCTCACCTTCGATGATAATGGTCTCCAGCTGCAGCGCCGCTGACTTGTTCATGGCGAACTCCTCAATCTGCGACCCAGCTGAGCCGATGCCGAGGTTCTCGACGCGCGCAGATTCATAGCCCAGAAAGCTCGCCACGATGGCGTAGGTCCCATCGGGAAGCAGGAACTCGAAGCTGCCATCCTCCTGCGTCATCGCCCCATAGTTCGTGCCTTCCACGATCACATTGGCGAAGGGAATCGGCTTCCCGGTCGTCGCATCGCGCACCCTGCCGTAGATCCTCGAAATCCCGCTTTGGTCCGCTTCCATCGTCACCCAGGACAGCAGGCTGTCGGGCAGCGCCTCGGAGAGCGCCAGAACCTGCAGCTCTCGCTTTGGACTGGCTTCTGCCGCCGCACCATCGGCCCGCTGCGCCAGGCCTGGTGCAGGAGCAGAGGTCTCGACGGGCGGCATGGGACTCGCCAGGCTGCCTTTCGTCCTGGAAGCCGCGGCGTCCCGGCGCCCCGCCTCGGGAGCCGCGACGGTGGACTCTTCGACGGGGACCGCCGGGCCCGCGGCCTTGCCTTCGTTCCCGCCCCCGGGGGCGGGCTCAACCTGCGGCGTCTCGTACGCCGCGCGCGGGGCATCGGTCTGGCCGGCGGCGCGGCCGGTGAGGGCGTCGCCACCATCCGTGCGCAGCGGACCGGCCTCGGGCAGGACGCGCGGGCTGAGCTCCTCGAGCCGACGCTCGGGATTCTCGCCGCTGAGCATCACCGCGAGGATGAGGCCGGCGGTCA
>VGXI01000297.1 GCA_016873475.1 bacterium
GGGGGCGAGCAGCCCGGCTGCGCGCTATCTCGAGGCGCGCGGCGTGGCGCGCGCGGACTTCAACAGCTACGGCGCGCGGCGCGGCAACCACGAGGTGATGGAGCGCGGTACCTTCGCGAACATCCGCCTGCGCAACCTGCTCGTGCCGGGCGTCGAGGGCGGCGTCACGCGGCACCTGCCGACGGGCGAGCAGCTCAGCGTCTTCGAGGCCGCCGCGCGCTACAAGGCGGCGGGCACGCCGCTCGTGATCCTCGCCGGTCAGATGTACGGCGCCGGTTCGAGCCGCGACTGGGCGGCCAAGGGCACCTTCCTGCTCGGCGTGCGCGCCGTGATCGCCGAGAGCTACGAGCGCATCCACCGCAGCAACCTGGCCGGTTTCGGCGTGCTGCCGCTGCAGTTCCGGCCCGACGAGACGCGCGCGAGCTTGGGTCTGACCGGCGAGGAGTCCTTTGCGCTGCCGGGCCTGGGGGGAGAGCTGCGCCCGGGGCAGGAGCTGGAACTGCTCGTTCGCGACGCCGGCGGGACCGAGCGGCGTCTCGCCGTGCTGCTGCGCCTGGACACGCCCGTGGAGCTGCACTACTTCCGGCACGGAGGGATCCTGCAGGCCGTGCTGCGAGGGATGCTCGGGAGCAACTAGTCCACCCAGCGCAGATCGCCCAGTCGGCTATCCATGTCTGAAACGCTGCGATCTCTCAGATTGTAGCGGGAATCCCTTTTCAGATGTCGCTGGAAGCGCTATTATCTGGGAACCGAATCTTGCTACCCGACTTTGCTGGGCGTCCCCAGCACCCACGGCGAGGGGACGGCCCCCGATCCCGGAACCCGAACCACAAACCCACGGAGATCCCATGCGCAAGCAGCTCCTTCTGCCCAGTCTACTCGCCATCAGCCTCCTCACCGCCGGCAGCAGCCTTGCGCTTGCCTGCGGCGGCGGCAAGACGACGAAGACCGCCAGCGCCGGCGCGGCCGGCCACTGCGGCAGTGCCGCCGTCCAGACAGCCGGCGCCGGCGGCCACTGCAGCGGCGCCGCGATGAAGACCGCCGATGGCAAGGCCTGCGCCAGCCAGGGCGACTTCTTCGTCAGCAACTACATGTGCCTGAGCGGCGCGATGAAGGGCCACTGCGCCACCAGCAGCCAGACGGCCGCCAAGAGCTGGCACGAGGGCCTGCAGGCCCTGATCGCCAGCGGCAAGGCCGCCGAGCACAGCGCCGAGCTGAACAGCCTGGCCCCCCAGCTCGCGGACTGGCCCGCGGACGCCGCGCTGGCCCAGGCGCGCTTCGCGGCCGTCTCCGAGTGGACGGCGCGCTACTGCGAGCGCTTCCCCGAGAAGGCTGCGGGCGCCAAGGTCGTCAGCGATCCCGAGACCGGCCGCCGCTGGGTGGAAATGGCCGACGCGAGCGCCGACGGCAACTCCTAGCGCCACGATCTAGCAAGAGCACGGAGTCCCCTCACTGCCTCCGGCGCGGCGCCCCTCCCCAGCGGGAGGGGCGCCGTTTTTCGTCCCCGATTGCGCCGGCGCCCGGCCCTCCCTATGCTGGCCCCATGCCCCGCGAGTCCCTCAGCCGCCGGCGCGAGCGCGCCCTCCGCCTCGGGGCCGCGCTCGCGCGGCTCTACCCCGATGCGCGCTGCAGCCTCGATTTCGCAAGTCCCTACCAGCTCTGGGTCGCCACCGTGCTGAGCGCGCAGTGCACGGACGAGCGGGTGAACCGCGTCACGCCCGCGCTCTTCGCGGCGGCGCCGGATCCGGCGGCCCTGGCGGCCTTGCCGAGCGCGCGCCTGGAGGAGCTGATCCGCAGCACGGGCTTCTTCCGCACGAAGGCGCGGCACCTGCAGGGCGCGGCCGCGCGCCTGCTCGCCGAGCACGGCGGCCGCCTGCCCGCCGACCGCGCGGCGCTCACGGCCCTGCCCGGCGTCGGCCGCAAGACCGCGAACGTGATCCTCGGCAACGCCTTCGACCTGCCCGGCCTGCCGGTGGACACGCACGTCGGCCGCCTGGCGCGGCGGCTCGGCCTGTCGCGGGAAGAGGACCCGGTGAAGGTGGAGCAGGACCTGATGGCGCTCTATCCGGACCGCGAGTGGACCCTGCTCAGCCACCGGCTGATCCAGCACGGCCGGCAGGTGTGCGCGAGTCGCCGGCCGCGCTGCGCGGCCTGCGCGCTCGCGCCCGACTGCCCTAGTCGGCCGGCAGCAGGATGAGCTTGCGCGTCTGGACCTCTTCGCCCAGGCGCGCGCGCAGGAAGTAGACGCCGCCGGCCTGCGGCTCGCCCTGCTCGTCGCGGCCGCGCCACTCGGTGAGCAAGGCGCCCGGCTCGCGCTGGCCGTCCCAGAGACTGACCAGCCGGCGGCCGAGCACGTCGTAGATCTCCAGGCTGACCTCGCCACTGCGGCGCAGCGCGAGCTGGATGCTGGTGCCCGCCGCCGGATCGAAGGGGTTCGGGTAGGGCGCGAGCAGGGCCAGCGCGGCGGAGAGATCGGAGCCGGCCACGGCGCGGTGCAGGAGCCGGTGATCGGGATCGAGGGCCACGGCCGTCGGCTGGCTCGCGAAGCTCCACTGGTAGCTGTTCAGGGGCTCGCCGGGCGCCACGCGCAGCGTGCTGTCGGCGGCGCCGCCGGCGAAGCTGACGCGCAGGTCCAGCGAGTCGGGGTAGAGCGCGCCGGCCTGAGTCTGCTGGATTTCGACCGTGAGCGTCCAGTCCGCGCCCGCGCCGGCCGCCGCCCAGGACCAGGCGTAGACCGGCTGGCCGACTCCGTAGACCCAGCGCGTGAAGAAGGCGTCGATCTCGACGTCGGGCACCGCCGTGTGCAGCTTCGTGGCGGCGATGAAGTCCGCGGTGGTCGCCGTGCGGCCCGCGTGCGGGGAGTCCTGCGCCCAGTAGCGGAGCAGGGCGAAGAAGTCCGTGTCGCCCAGGCGCTGGCGCAGCATGTGCAGCACCCAGCCGCCCTTCCAGTAGGCCGTCGTGTTGAAGGTGTAGTCCGGGTCGTAGACGCTGCCGGCGAAGGCCTCGCCGTTCGGCAGCCGGCGCCGCAGGTACATGTACTCCCCGGCCGTGTAGCGGCCCAGGTGCTCGTAGTAGAGCGCCTCGCCGTAGGTCGCGAAGCCCTCGTTTT
>VGXI01000298.1 GCA_016873475.1 bacterium
CTCGCGTCGAGCAGGAGCCCCCGGCTGGCCGTCTCCGCCTCCACCCGGCTCAGCCAGAGCGGCAGCACGATCACGGCGCTCATGAAGAGCGGCACCAGGATCAGTCCGATGATGAAGGACTTGCGTCGAACGCGCTCCAGGTACTCGCGGATGAAGACGGCCATCACCTTGTCCATGCCAGCCCTCCCTCGGGCGGCGCCCCGGCGCCCGCCGTGACCGTCCGGATGAAGATGTTGTGCAGGCTGGGCACCATGACCTCGAAGTGGTCGATGGCCAGGCGCGCGCTCCAGTCGCGCAGGGCGGCGCTCGCCTGAGCGGCGTCGGCCAGACGCAGCTCGGCGAGCCCGGGCTCCCGCTCGCTGTAGGCCGCCACGCGCGGGTCCCCGCGCAGGACGCCCGCGTCGCCGGCGAAGCGAACGCGCAGGTGATTGCGCCCGTAGCCCGCGCGCAGCTCGGCGAGGGTGCCCGCCAGTACCAGGCGCCCCCGATCCCCGAGCGCGATCTCGTCGCAGAGCTGCTCGGCCTGCTCCATCATGTGCGTGGAGAAGATCAGCGTGACGCCCTGCGCGCGCAGCTCCAGGAGGATGGCCTTGAAGGCATCGACGTTGAGCGGGTCGAGGCCGCTGAAGGGCTCGTCGAGCAGCACCAGCTCCGGCTCGTGGAGCAGCGTGCCCGCGATCTGGATCTTCTGCTGCATGCCCTTGGAGAGGTCCTCGACCTTGCTCTGCGCCCGCTCGGCGAGGCCGAGCCGCTCGAGCCAGCGCAGGCCCCGCCGCCGCGCTTCGCCGCGGCCGAGCCCCTTGAGGCTGCCGGAGAAGACGAGGTGCTCGAGCACCTTCATCTTCTTGTAGAGGCCGCGCTCCTCGGGCAGGTAGCCGAGCCGGTTGCGGAAGGCCTCGCTGAGCGGCTGGCCGCCGGCCGTGATCCGCCCCGCGTCCGGCGCGATGATGTTCATGATCATGCGGATGGTCGTCGACTTGCCGGCGCCGTTCGGGCCGAGGAAGCCGGTCAGCTTCCCGGGCTCGAAGCGGTAGTCGATGCCGGCCACGGCGACGGTCTTCTCGTAGTGCTTGGTCACGCCTTGCAGTTCGATCACGCCCGGCTGTCCTCCCCTTGACCGGCCTGGCTGCCCGCCGGCGCTTGGAGCCGATACTCGCCCTCGTAGCGGACGGCGCCGGCCAGGTGCAGGCGGTCCGCCCTGTCGCGGCGCACGCTGAGCACGCCGCCGGGATAATGTAGGTCACGCGCCTGTCCGCGCGCGAGCCCCGTCGGGCCGACGCCGGCCACGGCGAGGGCGCCGGTGCCGCAGGCGAGGGTCTCCCCCGCGCCGCGCTCCCAGACCCGCACGCGCCAGCGCTCGCCGGCTGGCAGCGCCTCGCGCCAGACGAACTCCACGTTCACGCCGCCCGGGAAGCGCGGATGGTGCTGCAGGCGCGGCCCCAGCTCCCGCACGCGGGCCTGCAGCGCCGCATCGCCGAAGAGCACGAACTGCGGATTGCCGACGAAGGCGGCATAGCCGCTGAGGGTCTCCCCCTCCACGACGAGTGCGCAGGGCGTACCCGGCGGCGGAAAACCGGCCAGAGTGCGCAGGGGTGCGAGCGCGGCCGACACGCGCTCGCCCTCGACGACGACCGGCACGGGGCCGTCGACGGTCTCGATGAGGCCCGGGTCCGGCAGGCGACCCTCGCGCGCGAGCAGCCAGGCCAGGCAGCGCAGACCGTTCGCGCAGTGGCCGCCGCTGCCGTCGGGATTGAACATGCGCTGGCGCGGCGGCCGCCCCGCTCCGAATTCGCCGAAGATGAGGCCGTCGCTGGGCAGCGGCGCCGGCGCACCCGCCACGGGCGCCAGGCCCTCGCCGGCACCCAGACGCTGCGCCTGGGCGGCCGCCGCCGGCGGCGCCGGACCGAGGATCAAGTAGAAGGCATTGCCCGCCGCGCTCAGGCGATGAACGGTGCTCTCCATGGCCGGGGGAGGATAGGCGAGGGCGCGCCCCCGGTCAACGCGCGCTTGGGCCGGGAACTCGCGCCCGGAGGTGCCGTAGAGGGCGCGGCAATTCCCCCCTGCACGGAGGTCTGACGATGAAGCGATGGGCAACGCTCGCCCTGTGTGCCGTGCTGCTGATCCCGACGCTTGGCGCGGCCGCGAAGACCGAGAAGCCGGCGGACGAGGAACGCGTGATCGTGATCCGCGACGGCAAAGGGCTCGAGGAACTGAGCGCGCTGGGCAAGGGCGCCTACCTGGGCGTCACTCTCGAGGACCTGGATGGCGAGGACGCCGAAGCGCTTGGCGCCCGCGTGCGCTCCGTCTTCGACGACACCCCGGCGCAGGCCGCCGGCATCGAAGCGGGCGACGTGATCGTCGAGTTCGCGGGCGAGCCCGTCGCGGACGCCGCCGCCCTGATGGCGGCAGTGCGGGCGATGGCGCCCGGCGACGACGTCACGCTGAAGCTGCGCCGCGACGGCCAGACGAAGCGCATCGAGCTCGAGCTCGGTCAGCGGGAGCCGCGCCGCGAGTTCGGCGAAGGCGATGCGGAGCGGATCCTGCCCTTGCCCGAGAACTTCTGGGTGCAGCGCCTCGCCGAGGCGGGCGGCGGCCGGCTCGGCGTCGAAGTGCGCGACCTCGAGGGTCCGCTCGCGAGCTACTTCCCCGGCGCCGAGCGCGGCGCGTTGGTGCTCGGGGTGGACGAGCAGAGCCCGGCGGCCGCGGCCGGCCTCCAGGCCGGCGACGTCATCGTCGAGCTGGGCGGCCAGGCGGTCGCCAGCGTCGAGGCGCTGCGCGAGGCGGTGGGCGACCTGGCCGGCGAAGCGCCGGGCGAGATCGCCTTCGTGCGCAAGGGCGAGCGCCGGACGGCCCAGGTCGAGATCCCCGCGGACGAGATCGAGGTCTTCTTCAAGGGCCTGGCCGATGAAGGTCCCCCACATCGCATCCTGCGTTTCGATGCCGAGCAGGGAACGCTCGAAGCGAAGTTGAACAAGCTCGAGCAGCGGCTGGAAGCGCTCGAGAAGCGCCTCGAGAAGAAGGGCGAACGCAAGGGTTAGCCCCCCACCGGGGATCGATCGCGATCCCCCCTCCCGACCCGGTCCCCCTCCGGGTCCCCGCCAGGCAAAA
>VGXI01000299.1 GCA_016873475.1 bacterium
GGGGGTAGGCCTGGATCAGCGGTGGCCCCCAGAAGACAGCCACCAATCCCCCGAGCGCGAGGAAGGGCCCGAAGGGCACGGCGAGCCGGCCGATGCTCTCGCCCTTGCGCGCACGCGCGATCATCACCAGGCCGATCACCGAGCCGGCGAGCACGCCGACCAGAAAGGCGAGCACGGCGCCGCCCGGCCCGACGTGAGCGCCGATCATGGCGAGCAGGACGAAGTCGCCGCCCCCCATGCCGGCCTGGCCGCGCACGCGCTTGTAGGTGAGGCTGAGCAGCAGGGGCAGCAAGTAGCCGAGCCCGGCGCCGATCAAGGCCCGCGGCCAGTGCGGGCCGACGCCGAAGGCGGCGAAAGCGAGGCCGCTCGCGACGCCCGCAAGCGTGAAGCGGTGAGGCAGCTCCATCGTGTCGAGGTCGATGAAGCTGAGCACGGTGACGAGGGCGATGAAGAGGGCGTCGCGCGCGAAGAGCGCGCTCGGGCCGTCGCGCCAGGCGGCGAAGAGCAGCAACCCGGTCACCAGCAGCTCGAGCAGCAGGTAGCGGAAGGCCACCGGCGCGCGGCAGTAGCGGCAACGGCCGCCATAGGCCAGCCAGCCGAGGATGGGCAGCAGCTCGGGCAGGCCCAGAGCGTGCCCGCAGGCCGGGCAGCGGCTCCGGCCGGCCACCCAGCCCTGCTTGCGCGGAATGCGGTGGATGAGCACGGAGAAGAAGCTGGCGAGGAAGGGCGAGATCACGCCGACGAGAACGAGGAAGAGCGTGCGGTCCATGGCGGCACAGTAGGGGCTGGCGCCCGGAGCGGCAAGCGAGAGTTGCCACGTGGCAAGCCCGCGCATGCGCGGCAAACCGATGCTATGCTTCTCCTCGTAGTCGCGCGTGGAAAGGCTCCCCCGGGAGCCGGAAGGGAGGAGGGATGAGTCGGCTGCTTGCAGCGCTATGGCTCGGCGCCTGGGCGACGGCGCTGGTCGCAGGCACGGGGGCTGCCGGCGTGATGACCAGGGCAGGCGTGAAGCCCGCTCCACCTCCGGACAACGCTCCGCCGGTGGCCCCAGCGCTCCCCCATGAAGTCGCCTTCAACACCGGCGGCGCGATGTTCACGCCGCCCGCCTACGGCGGGACGGCCTCGGGTTGGGGCTACTACATCCTGCACGAGTATTGCTTCCCGTATGGCATGCTGGTCGGTCGGTTCGGCTTCCCCACCAATGAGTACTCCGGCGATCCGATTGCCATGCCCGTGGAGTGGGTCATTGACTGCGAGGTGGGGGACATCTACGCGATCGTCAACCCCTACATTCATGACTGGACCTGGCGGGGGACCTTCTACCCGGCAGGGGATCCGGACACTTCGCCGCCGGACACCTACACGGTCGTCAACGTCTCTGGCCTCTGCATCTTCGTCCAGGCGGGTGAGACGATGGTCTGGGGCTACGAGAATGCAGGGCTTTGCGGGACGATCGTCTACAATGGCGTTGAGACCATCTGTTGGTACGTGAGCTACTGGGACAGCGATGCACCCTACGGCTACACCTCGCTGATGCAATTCGAGGCCTGGGACTGCACCCCTACGGCGGAACGCTCCCTGAGCGCCATCAAGAGCCTCTACTAGCGTTCTCCGCAAGCACCAACACGAAGGGGGGAGCCACCGGCTCCCCCCTTCTTCATGCTAGCGAGCTCGTTTCCGGGTCGCGCGCGTTGTTTCGCGCGCGAGAGGAAGCGAGCGAGCGCTCTATTTGAGCAGGACCATGCGCTTGGCGACCGTCTGCTCCGCCGTCTCGAGACGGTAGAAGTAGACGCCGCTGGAGACGCGCTGGCCCTGGCTGTCCGTGCCGTCCCAGACGATGCTCTGCGGACCGGCCGCCAGGTTCCCCTCTGCCAGGCTCTTCACCAGGCGACCCTGGGCGTCGAAGATGCGCAGGCTCGCCGGGCCGGGCTGGCTCAGGCTGAAGCGGATCTCCGTCTTCGGGTTGAAGGGGTTGGGGTTGTTCTGATCCAGACGCGTGACGAAGTGCGCGCTGACGCCCTCGTCCACGCCCGAGAGATCGAAACTGCCCATGAGCAGGAAATCGTCCACGAGGGCCTCGACCAGCGAGCCGGGAGACACGTCCGAGGCGATGAAACGCAGCTGAACGACGCCCGGGGTCGGGTAGTAGGTGTCGAGGTCGAAGACGACGTTCGTCCAGGCGTTGCTGCTGGCCGTCGTGTACTCGACGTTGGTCCAGGTGGCGCCGTCGTCGTTCGTGAGCTGCACGGTCCAGTAGTCCGTGCCCGGGTTGTTGCCCAGGTTGTTCGTGTACCAGCGCCAGTAGCTGATCGACACGTCGGAGGCGCCCGCGAGGTCGAAGCGCGGCGAGTAGAGCACGGTCTGGCCGCCGTCGACGTCGCTGGAGCCCGGCGGGCTGCTACCGGCCGCGGCGCCGGTCACCCAGCACAGCGTGCCGGTCGGCGTGTGGTCGTCGCCGGGCTGGACGGGCTGTCCGCCAGAGCTGGTGGTCGGCTGCGGATCGGCGCGCTCCCAATTGCCCGTCGAGGCGGTCTCCTCCGCGGCGCTGCCGATGTGCCAGGCGGTCTGCGTCTCCATCTCGTCGACGAACTGGTCGTCGACCTGGAAGTAGTGCAGGGCCGCCGGCGCCGAGGCCGGGCTGCTGCCCGAAGCCCCCAGCGTGTTGCTGGCCGTGATGTAGTACTCGACCACGCTGCCCCAGCTCTGGGCCGGGATCGTGCCCGCGTACTCGTCGGGATTGCCGGTGCCGCTCATCGCCACGTTGCTGAAGCCGCCGCCGTTCACGCGATAGTGCAGCTGCACGCTGCCCGGCACGATGGCGCCGCCGCCCAGGGAGACGGCCTGGCCGATCACCGGGTAGCCGATGCTCTGGTTGCCCGAATAGGGCCGCGACGTGTGGTAGACGAAGACGCCGACCAGCACCTCGGGGCAGTCGAAGCCGTGGTTCGTGGCCGCTTCGCAGAACTGCGCGTGGTGCGGCGTGCCGTCGTCCATGTTGTCGTTGTCGTCGTCGGCGAAGAAGGTGGCGAAGACCTGGTCCGGCTGGGTGTTCGGGTGCAGCAGCACGCGCCCGAAGTGCCAGCGCTCGGCGCTCTTTT
>VGXI01000300.1 GCA_016873475.1 bacterium
CCGCGCTCCTCCAGGCTGCCCGCGCGCGTCAGCTGCGCCGCGCTGGCGCTGCTGAAGTCCAGGGTGAGCAGGCCCGCGCCCTCCTCGAAGAAGACGTGCTCCAGCTCCATGCCCGGCGGAAAGGCCCGCCCCGCGCCCCGCTCGGGCCCGCGCAACAGCTCCAGCAGCGTGCGCTCGATGCGGTCGACGGAGTCGTCCTTCAGCTCGACCACCCGCAGCTCCTCGTGCCAGACGGGGTCGAGGCCGCCCTCGGCGAAGAAGAGCACGGCCGTCTGCGAGCCGTAGCCCTCCCAGCTCTCGCCCGTCTCGACCGGCGCCGGGGCCGGCCCCTCCTGCCTGTCGCAGCCCGGGCCGCCCGCTGCGAGGAGGAGCAGGCAGCCGAGCGCCAGTGCGCGCCGCTCCATCAGCCCCCCTCCCGCCAGCGCCGGCTGCGCGCGGCCAGGCTGCGCGCCAGCGCGCGCAGGCGCTCGTTGCGCGTCGGCGCGTCCTCCCAGGCCGCGCGCTCGGTGGCGCTGTCCAGGTTGGCGACCTCCAGCAGCAGCGCCGGCATGTCCAGCCCCTCGAGGATGGCCGTGCGCTCGCGGCGGATGCCGAGCTGGGGCCAGTCCGTCAGGAGCCCGAGCGACTGCTCGAGGCCGGCGGCCAGCTCGAGGCTGCTCTCGCCGTGCGCGGCCTGCACGGCGGCCCAGGGCCGCAGGGCGCCGGCCTCGCCCGGCGGCTCCTCGGGCGCTTCGAGGATGATCTCGAGGCCGCTCTCCCCCGCCAGGCCACGCCGCGTCAGGTGCAGCGAGAGATAGAGGTCGGCGCCCGCCACGTTGGCCGCCTGCACGCGGGACTGCGGCCCGCGCTCGCGGTCGTCGCGGCGCGTCCAGATCACCTCGAAGCCCTCGCGCTCCAGCTCGGGCGCCAGGGCCTCGGCCAGGCGCAGGGTCCAGTCCTTCTCGATCTGGCCGCCGCTGACGGCGCCCGTGTCCGTCCCGCCGTGTGCGGGGTCGAGCACGACGCGCTTGAGGCGCCGCGCCGGCGCGGGCAGGGCAGCGCGGCGCTCGGGCAGGCTGCCCGCGAACTCGGGCTCGATGAGCCCCGGTGCGGCGGGCAGTTCGGCCGTGAGCGCCCAGGTCAGGGCCACCGGATCGCTCGCACTGCGCAGGCTCCCCAGCGGGCGGCGGCAGTAGAGCGTGAGGGCGGCGCCTGCCTCGGCCTCCTCGAGGCGCAGCGAGTCGATGGGCGCCCGCGCCGGCAGGCGCTGCCAGTCGAAGGGCGCCAGGCGCCCGCCGGGGAAGTGCAGCCGCAGCACGCTCTCCCCCACGCGCTCGAGCCGCGGCTCCAGCGACTCCGCGAGCTGGAAGACGCCGCGCAGGCGCTCGCCCGAGAAGACCCACTCGACGCTGAGCACGTTGACGCTGCGCAGACCGCCGACCAGGCGCAGCACTTCCTCGTCGCGGCGCAGCGGCAGATCGGGCAGTTCCTCGAGCAGCACGGGCCAAAAACTGAGCGGCAGGTAGAAGCGCCCGGCCGCGATGCGGCAGGGCTCGCCGAGGCGGCGCGGGCGGCTGTCCACGAAGAGCCAGACGGAGCCATCCGTCAGCTTGACGCGGTGGCCGGCCACGGCCAGGGAGACCTTGCGCGTGATGGGGTCGAAGAAGCGGTTGGCGCCCAGGATCTGCGTCGCGTCCCAGAGGTCGAGGTAGGCCTCGTCCGCGCCCGGGAAGCGAAAGAGCGGGAAGCTGCGCGCGGCGCGGCCCTGGCCGGGCAGAAACTCCAGGGTCTCCGCGCTCAGGGCCGGCCGCTCGCTGGACGGCGCTGGCAGCTCGGCGGTCGCCGGCGCCGCCGCGAGCGGCAGCGCCAGGAGCAGGGCGAGGGCGAGCCCCCCGCCTGGCCGGCCTCGCTTCACTCGCGCTCCCCTCGACGCGCGCGGGCCACGGAGCGGGCGGCGTCGCGGGCCGCGATGGCCTCGCGTTTGTCGTGCTTGCGCTTGCCGCGCGCGAGGGCCAGCTCCACCTTCGCCCAGCCGCCCTTGAAGTAGAGCCGCGTCGGCACGAGGGTGAGGCCCCGCTCCTGGATCTTGATCACGAGGCGCCGCCGCTCCTTGGCGTTCATCAGCAGCTTGCGTCGACGTTCGGGCGCGTGCGCGTCGGTGGTGCCCTGCGCGTAGGGACTGATGTGCAGGCCGACGAGCCAGAGCTCGCCGTCCTCGACGGCGGCGTAGGCGTCCTTGATGTTCGCCTTGCCTGCGCGCAGGCTCTTCACCTCCGTGCCGACCAGGACCATCCCCGCCTCGAAGGTCTCGAGCAGTTCATAGTCGAAACGGGCCTTGCGGTTGACCGCGATGATCTTGATCGCTTCGCTCATGGCGGGGATCTCCGGAGCGCGCCGACAGGCTTCGCGCGGCCGGCAGGCTAGCATTGCCTCCGAGATGGCGCAAGGGAAAGGGCTCTGGCGCTGGCCGGGGCCTCTTGACAGCGGCTGGGAGCGCGCCTACTGTGCAGTCGCCAGCGCCGAAGTGGTGGAATTGGTAGACGCGCTACGTTCAGGTCGTAGTGGGGGCGACCCCATGGGAGTTCGAGTCTCCCCTTCGGCACCCGACAAGGCGGCCTCTCCCCGAGAGGCCGCCTTCTTCGTTCTCCGCGGGAGGCGGACATGATCCCGGCGACGAGCATCCCCTTCTCCCTGCCGAGCGCCGACGGCTTCCCCCTGCGCGGGAATCTGCACCCGCCCAGCGGGCCGGCCGGGCCGCCCGTGCTCATCGTCCACGGCTTCAAGGGCTTCAAGGACTGGGGCTTCTTCCCGCTCCTCGCCGAGCGGCTGGCGGCGGCCGGCTGGATGGCCTGCCGCTTCAATCTCTCGGGCAGCGGCCTGGGCGAGGACCCCGATCGCTTCAGCGAGCGCGAGCGCTTCGAGCGCAACACCTACAGCCGCGAGCAGGCGGACATCGCCGTCCTGGTCGAGGCGCTCGCGGCCGGCGCGCTGCCCGGCCTCGCCGGGCCGGCGCCGCGCCTGGGCCTCTTCGGCCACAGCCGCGGTGGCGGCGGCGCCATCCTCGCCGCGGCGCGCGACCCGCGCGTCGCCGCGCTCGTCACCTGGGG
>VGXI01000301.1 GCA_016873475.1 bacterium
CGGCGCGAAGGCGCCCGAAGTAAACGCCCGAGCTCAGGTGAAGACCGGCCCGCCGCAAGGTCTTGCACACGGGCGATCCAGAGCCGCTCTTGGTGCCGCGCGCCCGACCATGTCACCGCCGGCGCGCAACCGGGAGCCCTTGGACTCGACGTGGAGGAGGTTGATCGATGTGCACTCGACCTCTATACTCGCGCCTGTCATGAGTACCCCGATTCCACTGGACCCCATCGAGCCCGCTGTGCACGACGCTGGAGCCGCCGACCTCGATGCGCTCATCGCGGCCGAGCTCCCGGCCAGCCCTATCGCCGACTTCGATGCGCTGGTCGCTTCGCTGGCGCAAGAGCTCGACGAGGCCCGCGAAGTCCGATCCGCCCGGGAGTCCGAGCGCATGCAGCAGGCCGAGCGCCTGGTGGGAGCGCTCGAGGAGGCGATCGAGGAAGTCGAGGAGCAGCTTCGCCGGCTGGAGCCGCTCCTCGCCGAATTCGCCGGCCTCGGCAACTTGGGGAGCGCGGGCCACAGGCGAATCCTGGGTGCCTTCGAGAGCCTACGCACGCACCGGGACGCGCTCGCCGCCCGTCTCGACAGCCCTGCCCTGCTGGAGGCGCGCCAGCGCCGACAGGAGCGAGCCCGGCTGCTTCAGTCCGAGCTCCAGCTGCGCCTTCGTCCGGAGGCCTCCCGCGAAGTCATCGAGGCTTCCCTGAACGAAATCCTCTCCCTGGACATGACCGCGATGGCCTGGGCCGAGGAGCTTTGGATGAAGTTCTCGGCGGAAGCACGCGCCGCGGGCCGGACGGAGCACCTCCCCGCGGTCACGCGCTTCTGGAAGCAGGTGGCGCGACGTCTTGAGACCGGCGACCCGGAGTCGGGTGGCCGCGTCCGGGACCGGGCCATCCAACTCGAGCGCGAGGTCCTGGAGCGCGATCGCCACGCTATCGTGCAGCGGGACGCGACCGGGCTCGTGAAGGAGATCGCCGCCGGCATCCGCGGGCTGTCGCACCTGGGCACCCGCGAACAGATCGTCCAGCTCTCAATCTGGCTCGGGAAGCTGCGGAAGCTGCAGGACGAGCACAGCCTCGACGAGGCGCTGGACCGGGAGATCTATCTTACCTTCGGCTGCGTGAACGCCGCGCGCAAGGACTTGCACCTGGACCACTACTTCGATGCGCTCAACCGGAACTTCACCACAGACTGGGACGCCTATCTCGAGAAGTGGAAGGAGAAGCTCTCGGAAGCCCGGGACGAGGACCTCCGGGAGAAGGTAAGCCGGGCGGAAGCCGCGCAGCAGCAGCGGGACCGCGAACTGAAGGCAGAAGCCGCGCGCCAGCACCGCGAGGACGTACTCCGTCGGGTGATCGAGGAGCTCGCCGAACTCCGCGACGATGCGTCATGGATGAATGAGCCCGGCCAGCAGGAGTACCTGCGCGAGACGATCCTCGCCGGCGTGGATGCGGACGGCAACCAGTCCGCGGAGTTCATTACCGCGGTCAAGCCTTTTGCGGCGCTGGTTGCAATGGGTCGTGACTTCCGGAATCTACGGCGAGCGCTAGAGCGTGCCGGCGTTGACTTCAAGGCGGTACAGGCGATCACCCCGCCTGAGGAGCCGCGAATCGCTGACGAGCTCGCCGCGAAGCTCAAAGCGCGCTGGCAAGGGAAGATCTTGGCCGTGATCGGCGGGCTGCGCAAGGAAGAGACGAGAGTCGGTCTCGAGGAGAGCCTCGCGCTCAGCGAAGCGCGCTGGTACGAGTTCTACCGTGGCCGGGGCGAGAGCGAGGCGGCCGCGGCCGCCATCCGCGCCGGTGGCATTGACGTGGTGCTCCTCCTCATCCGCTTCGCCGGCCACAATATCAACGACTTCCGGGACCTCTGCGACGCCGCAGGCATCCCCTGCCGGACGGTCACCACCGGGGGTGGACTCACCTCCCTCCTGCGCGCGCTGGACCAGGGCTGAGCGCCGTGTGGCGAGCGGCGAAGAGCATGCCACTTGCAGTCCGGGCGGTCCACATCCCTTTCCCCAACCGATCGGCGCTGGCCTCGCCGCCCGCGGCCCGTTCCGGGGCAGCCTCGGTGGTTCGTAGCAGCGCGCGAGTGGTAGCTCACGGTGGCGATCGATCCCCAGAGGCCGTAGATCGCGCCGTTGAGCGTGTGCTGGGGCGGGAAGCTGGGGTACTCCTCCAGCCAGATCAGATCGCCCGGCGTGACGATGATCGAGCCGCCTGGATGTCCCGTGGCGACCTCGCCGCGCGCATCGCCGCCTCTGCCGCCGAGAGGTAGCGCTCCTCCCCCGTGAGCAGGTGCGCGCGCAGCAGGACCGAGAGGGTCAGGCCGTCCAGGGGCGTGGGCAGGGCCCGCGCCAGGAGCCAGTCGGTCAGGGTGATCGCCCGCGCCTTGCAGGAGTCGGCGCCGCTGATCAGGTAGTTCTCGAAGTTGGAGAGGATGACCTTGTCGATCCAGTGGGTGAAGTAGACGGGCTCGTCGAAACACCAGATGCGGCAGAGGGGGATGCCCTCGGCGTCGCGCAGCGTGTCCCGGGCGGCGAAGATGCGGTAGCTGCTGGTCAAGGCGTGGTTGGGATAGGGCGGCGGCATCGGAAAGCCCTGCTGCAGATCCAGAGGCCGCAGGCGCAGCTCGGCGCCGTCGGCGGTGAGATCGAGAACCTCGTAGCGAACCCAGCGCAGGCGGCGATCGGCGTCGTAGCCGTAGGCCCGCAAGCAGGGTTCGTCGAGGGCCGCGAGCGCGTCCGCGTCCAGCACGGCCACGCGCGCCGGCGCCTCGCCCCGCAGCGCGTCGCCCTGGCGCTTGCCCAGGGTCCAGAGCACCTGATCGAGGTCGGCGCCCTCTTCGCCCGCGATGGCGCTGAAACGGAGCGCGAAACCCTCCGGGACATCCGCGATCTCCGTGCCGCCCTGCCGATCGCAGGCCGTTCCGATTGCGCGCGGCGAGCCGGCGATCACGCGTGACCGCGAGCCGCTTGCTGGGGGTCTTGTCGTCGCAATCGAGTTGGCGGCTTCGCTCGACTTTCCTCAGCCCGGCGTGAGCGCCGCCACCTGCGCGGCAAA
>VGXI01000302.1 GCA_016873475.1 bacterium
CCCCGCGAGGACATCGAAGCCCTCGAGGACGCGGGGCTGGCCGTGCACCTGATCGACCCGCGCAGCCTGGACGACGTGCAGGGCTTCCTCACCGCGCTGGGCCAGTTGCTCGAGGCGCGCGCGCCGGTGGAGGCCCTGCTCGTCGAGCTGGCGGCCGCGCGCGGGCGCGCGAAGGCGATGAGCCGCGCGCTCGCCGGCGTGCTCGGCGGCCAGCCGGCCGCGCTCTGCTTCATCTGGCGGCGGCCCTGGATGCTCGCCGGCCGCGACTGCTACATCAACGGCGTGATGGCGGAGCTGGGACTCGTGAATCGGGCGCCCGAGAACGGCCGCTACCCGGCGCTCGCGCCGGAAGCGCTGGCCGGGCTGGGCCCGGCGCTGGTGCTGCTCCCCGACGAGCCCTTCGCCTTCACGGCCGAGCACGCCGCGGAACTCGCCGCGCTCGGCGTTGCGCGGGACCCCGCGGACTGCCTTCTTGTCCAGGGGGAGATGCTGAGCTGGTTCGGCAGCCGCAGCCCCCGCGCGCTGGACGCCCTCGGCCGCCGCCTGGCCGCGCACTTCGGCGTCGCCGCGCCCTGACCCGCCCATCGGAGGCCGCCATGCCCGATCGCCCTCTCGTCAGCATCACCCGCGTGCTCACCTTCGCGGCCGCTCATCGCCTCTACAACCCGGACTGGCCAGATGAGAAGAACTGGGAAGTGTTCGGCCACTGCAACAACTTCTACGGCCACGGGCACGACTACGACGTGCATGTGACGCTGCGCGGGCCGGCCGATCCCGAGACGGGGATGATCATCAACCTGAACCAGGTGGACAGGATCACGCGCCGCGAAGTGATCGAGCCCTGCGACCACAAGCACCTGAACCACGACGTGGACTTCCTGCGCGGGCTGAACCCGACCACGGAGAACCTCGCCGTCGCCTTCTGGAACCGCCTCGCGCCGCACTTCGGCGGCCTGCTCTACGAGGTGCGCGTGCAGGAGAATCCGCGCAACTGGTGCGTCTACCGGGGCGAGAAGGAGTAGCCATGCACGACGCCATCCGCAGCATCCTCGCGCACATCGGCGAGGACCCCGATCGCGAGGGCCTGAAGGACACGCCCGAGCGCGTGCATCACGCCTACCACTACCTCACGCGCGGCTACCGGATGAATCCGGCCGAGGTGATCGGCCGCGCCGTCTTCCACGAGAACTACAACGAGATGGTGGTGGTGCGGGACATCGACTTCTACAGTTTGTGCGAGCACCACCTGCTGCCCTTCTACGGCAGGGCGCACGTGGCCTACGTGCCCGACGGCAAGATCGTCGGGCTCTCCAAGATCCCGCGCCTGGTGGACATCTTCAGCCGGCGCCTCCAGGTGCAGGAGCGGCTCACACAGGAGATCGCGGCCACGCTCGAAGAGCAGCTCGAGCCGCAGGGCGTAGCCGTCGTGCTCGAGGGCTTCCACATGTGCATGGCGATGCGCGGCGTCGAGAAGCAGAACGCCTGGATGACGACCAGCGCCATGCGCGGCATCTTCGAGTCGAGCACGCGCACGCGCGAGGAGTTCCTGGTGCTGATCCGCGGCATCAGCAATCACGGGCGCTAGCGCGCCAGTGCGCGCGCTAGGCGGTCGAGCGCGCTAGGCGCGCCGGGGAGGTATCGCAATGGAGTCCAGTCGCGCCGGGCGCGCCCTGCCGCAGCCCTACATTGCCGCGGGTACGCGGATGCCGGAGTTCACGCTGCGGGCGGTGATCGTCGGCACCCTGCTCGGGATGGTCTTCGGCGCTTCATCGCTCTACCTGGTGCTCAAGGTGGGCCTTACAGTAAGCGCCTCGATCCCCGTGGCGGTGATCTCGATCACGCTCTTCCGCCTGGCCTCGAAGCTCGGTGTCAAGGACGCCACCATTCTCGAGAACAACATCGTGCAGACGGCGGGTTCGGCGGGCGAGTCGATCGCCTTCGGCATCGGCGTGACGATGCCGGCGATCATGATCCTCGGCTTCGACCTCGCGCTGACGCGGGTGATGCTGGTGGCCGTGCTGGGCGCCCTGCTCGGCATCCTGATGATGATCCCGCTGCGCCGCGCGCTGATCGTCGAGCAGCACGGCATCCTCAAATACCCCGAGGGCACGGCCTGCGCCGAGGTGCTGAAGGCGGGCGCCTCGGACGAGTCGCGCGCGCTGGCCTCCGACGAGGCGAAGGAAGAGGAGCGCGCGGCGGCGGCGGCCGGGCTGGCCTCGGGCACCAGCGGGCGGACGATCTTCACCGGCTTCGGCATCGGCCTGCTCTACAAGACGGCAATGGTGGCCTTCAAGGGCTGGAAGGACGTGCCCGAGCGCATCTTCGGCGCGCCCTTCAAGGCGGGCTCGCTCTCGGCCGAGATCAGCCCCGAGCTGCTCGGCGTGGGCTACATCATCGGGCCCAAGATCGCGGCGGTGATGTGCGGCGGTGGCGTCATGGCCTACCTGCTGCTGATCCCCTTGATCAAATTCTTTGGCGACGCCATCCCCGGCGCGCTCTCGCCGGGCACGATCCCGATCAGCGAGATGGGGCCGAACCAGATCCGCGGCGCCTACGTGCTCTACATCGGCGCCGGGGCGGTGGCGGCGGGGGGCATCATCAGCCTGGGTCGCTCGCTGCCGGTGATCTGGAGCGGCATCAAGGAGGGCCTGCGCGACGTGGGCGCGGGCGCGCGCGGCGGCGCCGACCCGCACCGCACCGAGCACGACCTGCCGATGAAGTTCGTCTTCGGCGGCATCCTGGCGATCATCGTGGCGATCGTGCTCGCGCGGCCCCTGCACATGAACATCGTGGGCGCGCTGCTCATCGTGCTGTTCGGGTTCCTGTTCGTGACGGTGTCCTCGCGGCTCACGGGCGAGATCGGCTCGTCGTCGAACCCGATCTCGGGCATGACCGTGGCGACGCTCCTGCTCACCTGCATGATCTTCCTCGCCATGGGCTGGACGGGCGGCAGCCACTACGTGACCGCGCTCTCGGTGGGGGCGATCGTCTGCATCGCGGCCTCGAACGCGGGGGCCACTTCGCAAGATCTCAAGACCGGCTT
>VGXI01000303.1 GCA_016873475.1 bacterium
CGCCGTGTAGTTCAAGTAGTGGCGCGCATAGAGGTCCTCGAAGTCCCGCACCCGCGCCGCCGGCCGCCGGTCGAGGAGGTTCTCCCCGCCGCCGCCGGCCAGCGCCACCTCCACCGTCAGCCGCGTCGCCACCCTGAGCGTGCGCGTCGCCGGGCTATACTGGAAGGGGTTCAGCTCCAGCACCAGGCCCCGCGTGTCCCGCAGGATGTAGGGCGTCTCCAGCTTGGCCGCCTCGGCCGGGCACCAGCCGTCGCTCGCGTAGAAATCGCTGAAGCTGTACTCCACCAGCGCCGGGTCCACCGTGCGCAGCAGGTTGCCCTTGGAGGGCGCCACGTCGATCCCCGCGAATTCCTGGTACTCGACCGCGAGCACGCGCAGCGCCATCACCCCGGCGTCCGGGATCGCCAGCGACTCGCGCAGAGTCGGCAGCGCCGGCAACCCGCGCTCCAGGTGCAGCGGCCGCTTGCCCAGCGTCACCTGCGTGTAGGGCGCGCCGCCGATTGTCAGCGCCTCGAGGTCGAAGTGATTGAGCTGCAGCTCGACGACGCTGCGCTCCGGCGTCGCCGCGATCAGATCCAGCGTGTAGGCGTCCTCGCCCGGTCCCAGCGTCACCCGCGCCGCCGCGGCCGGCAGCGTCGAGACCAGCAGGATGGCCAGGCCGAGGAGCAGTGGCAGTCGTCGCATGGCGTCCCCCCCGTCCGCGCCGCCGCCCGCCGGCGGCGCCCCCTTTCGGATCATTGTATCAGAGAACCGCCGCGGGCACAAAAAGAAGGGGGAGCCTGCTGGCTCCCCCCGCTGGGATAAAGGCCGGAAGGCTACTGCAGGAGCAAGAGCTTGCCGACCGCCCGCTGGCCGCCGGCTTCCAGCCGCGCGAAGTAGAGCCCGCTCGGCAGGCTCCGGCCCAGCGTGTCGCGGCCGTCCCAGGCCACCGTCTGCGATCCGGCGGCTCGCAGCCCCCCTTCGAGCAGGTGGCGCACAACTCGACCCTGAACATCGAGGATGCTAAGCGATACAGGGCCCGCCGCGGGCAACCCGAAGGTGATCCTCGTCGACGGGTTGAAGGGATTCGGGTAGGCGCTCACATGGAGCGCCGCTGAGGGCGGAGCTGCGACCGCCGTGGGGAAGATCTCCCGCGCCCAGAGCCCCACAGAGGACCGCCCGAAGTAGACCCGGCTATCACTGGGACAGACAACGCACTGATTGCCAGTCCAGACACCAGGCAGGTCCCCCGTGATGTCTTCCCAAGTGTCTCCCCCATCCGTCGTCAGCATGATCGCTTGGTCTCTTAGCGCAACCAGGATGTCGGTATCGTAGGGGTGCATGCTCATGTCGCCATAGTTGCCCTGGAGGATCTGCTCCCAGTGCTGCCCGCCGTCCTCAGTCTCATAGATCCCGAAGGCGGGATGCGCCGCAACGTCCCAATCCCATTGCTGAACGTAGAGATGCTGGGAATCGAGGGGATCGACAGCGACTGCGGTGAAGTACGCGACCCGTGGCATGTCGCCCGTGATCTCCTCCCAGGTCTCGCCGCCGTCCGTGCTGCGAAGAACCCCGTTTGCGCCTCCAAACCCGGTGCCGTAGGCAGCCACGATGTGCCCGTCGGCACTCACCGCGAGATCCCATCCGCTGTTGGAAGAGGTGTCGAAGATGAGGGGGTGTACGATGGACCAGGAGAGGCCCCCATCCAGTGAGCGCCAGATCGCCCCACCGCCATCGCTCAGCGTGGTGCAGGCGAAGAGCGTCTTCTGACTCCCTGGGAGCCGTCCGAGTCCCGTCACGATTCCGGTTCCAGAGCCCCCGCCGTCCAGATAGGTGATCGGGCCCCAAACCGTCAAACCCTGATTGTCCACGATGTACCCGTACCAGAACCCATCCACGCGGCCCGTCAGCAGCGCCAGAGAATCGGCGGCGTTCGGCAGAAAGCAATAGACGGGACGGTGGATACCCTCGGGCCACAGCCGGTCCATCCAGATCGAACTCTCGGGATGATAGATCCGATAGCCCCTGCCCCCCCCTAGGAGGAGCCGTCCATGTACCGGGTCGGCCACCATCTGGTTCAGGCCGCCCATCGCGCTCAGATCGTCGATGAACTCCCATTCCTGGGCTCCCCCTGCCCCCCCGAGTATCAAGAGCAGGAGAGCGAACACCACTCTGCGCCGCAATCTCTCTCCTTTCGGCTCACCGCAGGACAACGCCCCGGCCTGTCAGTACTGGAGTTGACCCGCTTCTCCGGACGGGTGACTTCTCCTGCCTCGGCAACCTGCTCACGGCGCTTCGCTTCAAGGCCGACCGGCGACTCGGAACCCAGCGCTGAGTGACGACGGTGCGGGATGCAGAACCCTTCGATGAAACTGAAGGCCGCCATCTGTGCCTCGCGCTGCGTCTTGAAGCGCTGCGGATCCAGGCACTCACACTCAAGTGTAGCAGAGAACGACTCGCAAAGGGCGTTGTCGAAGCAGTCGCCCACCGAGCCCGTCGAGGGCCGCACGCCAGCCTCACGGCAGCGCTGTCCGAAAACAATCGAGGTGTATTGCCTGATCCGAGTGATGGATAACGGCTTCTGGCCGCCGGCGGCGGCAGACGCCCACCAGCCCGGCTGCGCGCCGGAGGCTCGCGATCGCGCCACTCGTAGTCGCCACTGGGGGAGACGCCTGGCACGCGGCAGAGCAGCCGCACGGGGTAGTCGGCCTGATTCGCCCTTACGATTCGGTATCCCGTTACGACTGGGCGAACTCGGCCTTCGCCACGGTCATCCTCGCCGCGCTCCTGCCGGTCTACTTCGCCGAGGCGGTGGTGCCCGCCGAGGCGCGGCCGTGAGTGCGCTGTAGCCCACCGTCGCGGGCAAGATTGGGGGCGGACGAGCCTTGCGGCTTCCCCGCCGGGAGAAAGGCCGGAAGGCTACTGCAGGAGTAAGAGCTTGCTGACCGCCCGCTGGCCGCCCACTTCCAGCCGCGCGAAGTAGAGCCCGCTCGGCAGGCTCCGGCCCAGCCCGTCGCGGCCGTCCCACGCCACCGTCTGCGATCCGGCCGCGCGCGCCT
>VGXI01000304.1 GCA_016873475.1 bacterium
GGCCGGCCTGCCCGCGAGGGCCAGGGTCTCGATGGCCTTGCCCGCGTAGATCGGCCGCCGGAAACGCAGCTCGCCGCCCTCGCCGAGGATCTCCACGCAGTCCGCGGCCAGGCCGACGCCGAGCTGCGCCGCCAGGCGCGCGGCCAGCTCGCGCGTGTGCGTGCTGACGCTCATCAGGAGCAGGTCCGCCTCGCCGCCCGCCAGCGCACGCTTGGCGAGCGCTAGCTGCAGCTCGAGGTTGAAGTCGGCGCAGGCGGGATCCTCGACGCTGATGACGCGATCGGCGCCCTGCGCCCCCGCGCTCGCCGCGAGCGCTGCGCTGCCCGGCCCGCCGAAGAGCAGGGCCGTCACGCTGCCGCCGCTCGCGTCGGCCTGCCGGCGCGCTTCGCCGAGAGCCTCCAGGGACCCCTTGCTCAGCACCTGGCCCTTGGTCTCCAGGTACACCCAGATGGCTGCCATTCCTCGATCCTCCTCGTCCTGGTCGGGTGGCGGCTAGACGGCCTTGGCTTCGTTGCGCAGCAGCTCCACCAGCTGCTTGACCTGATCGGGGATCTCCCCCACCAGGCGCTTGCCCGTGGCGCGGGTCGGCGGCAGACCGAGCCCGCGGCGCTCCACGCGCGGCGCCGGTGCCAGCCCAAGCTCGGCCAGCGTCACGAGCGCGCGGGGCTTGCGTCCCGCCTGCATGATGCCCGGCAGGCTCGGGTAGCGCGGCTCGTTGAGCCCCTTCTGGCAGCTGAAGAGCGCCGGCAGCTTGACGACGAGCGTCTCGCGCTGGCCGTCCGCCTCGCGGCCCACGGTGGCTTCGCCGCCTGCGAGCGCGAAGGACGTGATGAAGGTCACGGCCGGCAGGCCGAGCAGCTCGGCGACGGCCGGGCCGACCTGATGGCTGTCGTCGTCGGTCGCCTGCTTGCCGCAGAAGACCAGGTCGCAGTCCCCCTCGCGCTGGATCATCGCGGCGAGCGCCGCGGCGACGCCGGCGGCGTCCAGCCCGAGGGCCGCCTCCTCGCGCATCAGCACGGCGCGGTCGGCGCCCATCGCGAGGGCGGTCTTGACTGCCTCGTCAGCGCTGGCCGGCCCGAGGTTGAAGACCACGACCTCGCTGCCGCTCGCTTCCTTGACGCGGATCGCCTGCTCGACGGCGAACTCGTCGTAGGGATTGAGGACGAGCTGCACGCCGGCGAGCTTGATCGCCTCGCCGCCTGGCGTCAGCTCGATCTTGGCGGCCGTGTCGGCCACCTGCTTGATCATCACCGCGATCTTCATCTCGCTCCTTGGATCGACGCCCGCGGCCGGCTAGGAGGCCTCCTCCAGCGCCAGTTCACGGGCGATCACGAGGTGCTGCACCTCGCTGGTGCCTTCGTAGATCTCGAGCACGCGGGCGTCGCGGAAGAGCCGCTCCACCTTGAAGTCCCTGAGGTAACCGTAGCCGCCGTGCACCTGCACGGCCTTTTCGGCGCAGAAGACGGCCGCGCGGCTCGCGTAGAGCTTGGCCATCGACGCCGCCATGGCCACGGACCGGCCCGCGGCCTGCTCGACCGCGGCGCGATAGGTGAGCAGCCGGGCGGCCTCCACCTGCAGCGCCATCTCGACGAGCTGCCACTGAACGGACTGGAAGCGGCCGATCGGCGAGCCGAACTGCTCGCGCTGGCCCGCGTAGCGCCGCGCCTCCGCGAGCGCGGCGCCCGCGACGCCCAGGCTCTGGGCCGCGATGCCGATGCGCCCCGCATCGAGCATGCCGAGAGCGATCTTGAGGCCCTGGCCCGGCTCGCCGAGCAAGGCCGACTCCGGCAGCAGCGCATCCTCCAGGGTGACCATCACCGTGGAGGAGGCGTTCAGCCCCATCTTCCGCTCCTCGGGCCCGCAGTGCACGCCCTCGGTCCGGAAATCGAGGATGAAGGCGCTGATCCCCCGCGTGCCGGCGCTCGGATCGCTGACCGCGTAGAGGATGCCGAAGTCCGCGTGCGCGCCGTTCGTGATGAAGGCCTTGCTTCCGCTGAGCCGCCAACCGCCGGCCACCGCCTCGGCGCGGCAGCGCAGGCTGGCCGCGTCGCTGCCCGCGCCCGGCTCCGTAAGCAGGTAGGCGCCGAGCGTCCGCCCCGCCGCGGCATCCGGCAGCCACTGCCGCCGCTGCGCGTCGCTCCCGTAGCGCAGGAGGGTTCCGTTGGCCAGCGTGTTGTGCACGGAGAGGATCACGCAGGTCGAAGCGCAGGCCTTGGCGATCTCCTCGAGGACGAGAATGTAGGACAGGCTGTCCAGTCCCGCGCCGCCGTATTCCGCCGGCACGGTGATGCCCATCAGGCCGAGCGTGGCCGCCTTGCGCAGGATGTCCGCCGGGAAGGCCTTCTCGGCGTCCAGACGCGCCGCGACCGGCTCGATCTCGCCCTGCGCGAAGTCCCGCGCCATGTCGCGGATCATGCGCTGCTGCTCGGTGAGCTGGAAGTCCATCGGCGAGTCCCGTCTAGCGCGCGGCCAGGAAGTGCAGTCGAAACGGAGTCGGCAGTCTAGTCGAAGGCGCGGCCCTACTCAAGACCAAAGGCCGCGCCGGCGGCGGCCAGGCGCTGGAGCAGATCCAGCGTGATGCGTCGCGTCGCGCCCCAGATGATCTCGTCCTCCCAGCACCAGGCCGGCGCGCGCAGGCGGCGCTCCGGCAGCGCGATCTCCACCTCGCGGCTCTGCGCGGGGTCGGCGAGCCAGGCCAGCGGCACCTGGAAGACCTGCGCCACCTCGGCCGGACTTGCGGTGCCGTAGTCGCCGGCGGGCCAGAGGCTGAGGAAGGGCTGGATGCTGTACTTGGCGAGCGTGCTCACCCGGGCCAAGGGGCCGCAGAGCTCGATGCGCGCGGGATCGACGGCCACTTCCTCCGCCGCTTCACGCAGCGCGGTCGCGGCGAGGTTGGCGTCGCCCGCTTCGCGCAGGCCGCCGGGAAAGGCCACCTGCCCGGCGTGGTCCGGGAGCGACGCGGCGCGGCGCAAGAAGAGCAGGGCAGGCTGTCCGGCTCGATCGAGCAGGGGCACGAGGA
>VGXI01000305.1 GCA_016873475.1 bacterium
AAGCGCAGCTCGTTCACGGCCAGCGGTTCGCGCCGAGAGAGCCGACCCACGCATGTGGGGTTCTTGATCGCCGAGGCCGGCACGTCGAGCGTGGCGAGCATCTCCTCGAAGCTGGACTTGTCTTCCACGGTGTCGAGCATGTCGGCCAGTGACATCAGACGCGTGCCGTCCAGCTTGTCGGTGATGAAGGAGTAGAAGTTGTCGCGGCGCTGCTCGCCGTCGACGAGCAGGTCCACGCCGGCGGCGATCTGCGCCTCGACGCAGCGGCGCACTTCGGTGTCGGCGAGGCGCTCGAAGTCGGCGCGCGCGAGGCGGCCGGCCTGCTTCTCGCGCAGCGCGCGCAGCAGCGCGGGCGAGCGCGGCCAGCTGCCGACCTGGGTCACCGTGAACATCGCATCTCCTCTTCGCAGGTGCCTCAGACCAGGCTGAGGCGCAGGTCCACCGCCACCGCCTTGCGCAGGGTGGCGAGCAAGGGCGAGCGCGCCTGGGCACTCAGCCAGGCGGCCTGGGCGGCCGCCTCGTCATCCGGAGTCGAGAGGAAGCACTTCACCTCGATGCGCGCGAGGGCGGGGTCGCCCTCGGCGAGACCGAGGTGCGCGAGCACGTCGTGCAGGCGGCCGCGCACGGTGAGCTCGATGTCGTCGGCCGTGAGGCCGGCCTGCGCGCAGGCATTGGCAAAGCCGGCGGCGAGGTCGGCGCCCAGCGCGCCGAGCAGGTACTCGACCGCGCTGGGGTGCGCGTCACGCTCCTCGAAGCTGGCCGCCTGGCCGGCCGCGAAGCTGAAGTTGCGGCAGTAGACGCTCGAGGCCTGCGGGCCCGTGACGCGCACGCGCGCCCGCCACTCGTAGTCGCGGGCGCGCGCCTTGTCGCGGGCGAGGGCGGCGTCCTCGGCGGGCGCCGCCGCGCCCCGGCGGATGAAGTAGCGCGCGCTGCCGGGGCCGTCCCCGTCGAGGCGGCCGAGGTACTCGTGGCCGACCATCCGGCACCAGGGCGGCAGGTCGTCGCCCACGGTCGGTTCGCGACTGCGCATCTCGAGGATCTCGCCCGCGGCGACCGTCTGCATGTGCTCGCGGATGAGCAGCACCAGGCCCGAGCCGCAGTCGAGGTCGCCGCCGTCGAAGACGGCCGCGGGGACGAGGCGCCTGAGATCCGGCTGATCGGCCATGGCGTCGCCTAGTAGCCGACGCAGGACGGGCTCTCGGCGAGCCACTCCACCAGGGCCGCGCCACCCGCCGGCGCCGCCCCCGCGACGAGCGCGTCGGGCTCGATGCCGCGCTTCTTCAGGCAGGGCGTGCAAACGAGCAGCTTGCCGCCGCCGGCGATGAACTTGTCGACCAGCTCCTTGAGCGGAGCGAAGGGCGCGCCGATCGAGACCTTCTCGGCCTCGCCCTTGACCGCGGCCCAGACGCCATCCGCGCTCAGGAAGACGAGCGTCTCCTTGTCGCTGCCCAGCGCCGCGTTCGCGACGACGAAGCCCAGGGTGACGCGGTCGTTGCTCTCGCGGCTCGACGCGATGGTGACGCAGAACTTTCCGGCCATGACGATCCTCCTCGTGCTATTGCGCGGCGCCGCCGCGCGCTTCGATCAGGTAGTGGGGGTGCGCCGCCTCGAGCAGGCGATGCCCGGTCAGGCGACACCAGGTGGGCAGCTCCATCGGCGCGCCGGGACTGGCGGACACGACGAGCACGCGCGCCCCGCCGGGCAGGGCCTGGAAGTGCCCGCGCAGCTCGAGCAGCAGCTCGCCGCACTCGCGCTCGCCGCCCTCGAAGACGCTGTCGCAGTGCCAATCCGGACGCGCGGACACGCCGCCCCCTCGGGGCTGGCCCGCCGCGGTCAACGAGGCCGGTGTGAAGTAGCCGTCAGTCCGCCGCGCACGCCTGCGGGGCGCGGTGGGGGATCTGCCGAAGGGATGGTCTCAACCGCCGGGACACAGACCTGTGCCCACTCGCGATCGCAGCCCTCAGGTGGCTCGGCGCACAGGTCTCTCTCCGCGGGAGCGTGATGGGCGGCCGATCGGGGTCTCCGGGGCCGCCAGCGCCCGTGAGCATAGCACAGGACAGGGGTGTCCGGGCAAGTGGCCCCGCCGGTCGGGCCGGGCGCCACTGGACGGCCCCGGCTCTGCCGTGCTAGCTTACAGCTCCCCTCACGCTCCCCGCTGCGGCTCCGGCGCGGCGCTCAGCGCCCACCGCAGCCACGAAGCTGTCGTTCCTCCGGCGTCCTGGCGCCGGGTTCGCTATGTCACTCTGTGCTCCGGAGCGTCGCCATGTCGCGTGAGCCTGCCCTCGGCCATCGTCCCGATCCCTACGAGAACTATCAGATGCCGATCGAGCCCTTCAAAGGCTCGCCGGAGGAAGTCGAGCGCCAGTGGTTCGACAAGTGCTACAAGGGGCGCGGCGACTCGATCGCCCAGCTCACCTGGCGGGCGGTGATCATGGGCTCGGTGCTGGGTGGCATCCTGTCGCTGACGAACCTCTACATCGGCCTCAAGGCCGGCTGGGGCTTCGGCGTCGCGATCACGGCCTGCATCCTCTCCTACGCGATCTGGACGACCTTCCACAGGATCGGCCTCGCGCGCACGAAGATGACGATCCTCGAGAACAACTGCATGCAGTCGACGGCCAGCTCGGCCGGCTACTCGACGGGCGGCACGCTGATCTCGGCCTTTGCCGCCTACATCATGCTAAACGGCCAGTCGCTGCCCATTCCCCTGATGCTCGGCTGGATCTTCTTCCTCGCCGTGCTGGGCGTCACGATGGCCGTGCCGATGAAGCGGCAGATGATCAACATCGAGCAGCTTCGTTTCCCGAGCGGCATCGCCGCGGCGGAGACGCTGCGCGCGCTGCACTCCACCGGCGACAAGGGCGCGCGTGCCGCACGGGCGCTGGGCATCGCCGGGCTGGTCGCGCTGGTGCACAAGTTCTGGAACGAGGGCCTGCACCTGCTGAACTCGACCTGGGCGCGCTTCGAGCTGCAGAACCTCGAGAACGGGTGGAACGAGAAGCTCTTTGG
>VGXI01000306.1 GCA_016873475.1 bacterium
GCGGCCAGCGGCCCGCGCGTGCTCGACTTCGCGCCCATCCTGCGCCACGGCGCGCTGCCGCTGAACGACCTCCTGCGCCGCTTGCTCGCCCTGGCGCGCGAGGCTCTCGGCGCCGAGGTCGAGATCGAGTTCGCGCTGACGGCCGACCCCAAGCGCCGCCGGCCGGCGCGCTTCGGCTTCCTGCAGGTGCGGCCGATGCTGGTCGGCGGCGCGCGCGTGATCGTCGAGGCGACTCTGCCCGAGGTGGCGCCCGACATGAGCCAGGGCTCGCACTTCTTCCACAACCTGATCAGCTTCGAGGTGAAGTACCTCTTCGTCCCCCACGGCGCGGCGCCCGGCATCGACTGGGCCTGGCTGGACACGCAGCCCGCGCTGGCGGAGACGGACTTCCTCCGCTGGGTGCGCAGCGCCTCTCCCCTGGAGATCGCGGTGGACGGCACGAGCGGCAAGGCGGTGGTGATTCGCGATGCCTGAGAACGACGAGCGTCTCGACGAGATCCTCCTCGCACTGCGCGAGCGGGCCAAGGAGCTGGAGTGCCTCTACCGCGTCGAGGAGATCCTCGGCTGGCCGGAGCTGCCGCTGGCCGCTCGCCTGCGCGCGGTGGCCGACGCCGTCGGCCCCGGCTGGCAGTACCCAAGCATCTGCGAGGTCATCGTCGAGGTCGGCGGCCAGCAGTACCGCTCGCGCGACTTCCCGCCCACGCCCTGGGTGCTGAGGGCGCCGATCACGGTGCGCGGGCAGGCGCTCGGCGCGATCGAGGTCTACTACCTGGAGCCGCGCCCCGAGGCCGACGAGGGTCCCTTTCTCAAGGAGGAGCTGCGGCTGATCGGCACGATCGCCGACCGGATCTCCACGCAGCTCACGCTCGAGGACCTGGCGGGCGGCGACGCCGGCCTGCGGCCGGCGGCGGCGCCGGGCGGCGAGGAGGTCTGGCGCGGCCCGGCCGAGCTGCTGCGCCTGAGCGACCCGCGGCTCTACGTCAGCATCGCGCGCAAGTTGATCAACCACCTCTGCTGGCTGGGCATTGCGCAGGCGCAGGTGATGCTGCGCGACGCCGAGCTGGCCGCCGTCGACGACGAGGGTGTGGGCGAGCAGAACGTGCCCGGGCGCCGCCGTCGGCCCGTGGAGGAGATCCTGCTCAGCGAGGCGCCCTTCGCGCTGGCCAACCAGCACATGAACGGCGCCGAGATCCTCGCCCTCATGCAGAAGTGGCTGCAGGAGGACAAGGCGAGCGTCTTCCTGAAGACGCTCAACAACCCCTACTCCCCGATGGGCGAGGTGGCCGAGGCCGTCCACCGCTACGCGCAGTTCACCGCGGCGGGCGGCACGCTCGCCGAGCCGACGCGCCAGGGCCTGCAGGTCTCGCTCGTGCGGCGCTTCCTCACCGAGCAGCTCGACTTCATCAAGTGCGCGAAGGAGTTCTTCGCCCTGCCCGACTTCGAGGCCCTGCTCGGCGGCATGGTGATGACGGAAAGCAGTCGCGGGCGCCTGGGCGGCAAGAGCGCGGGCCTGCTGCTCGCCCACCGCATCCTCGCCGCGATGGGTGCCGAGGAGCCGCTGCTCGCCGGCATCCGCGTGCCCAAGGCCGCCTATCTCGTCTCAGACTGGCTGCTGGAGTTCCTCGACTACAACGATCTCGCCGACGTGCTCGAGCAGAAGTACAAGGACGTGGCGCAGGTCAGGCGCGAGTACCCGAACGTCGTGCAGCTCTTCAAGAACTCGAGCTTCCCGCCGGCCTTGCGGCGCAACCTGTTGGCCGTCGTCGACGACTTCGGCGAGACACCGATCATCGTGCGCTCCTCGAGCCTGCTCGAGGACCGCCTCGGCACCTCCTTCGCCGGCAAGTACAAGAGCCTCTTCCTCGCCAACCAGGGCACGCGCGAGGAGCGCCTCGAGGCCCTGCTCGACGCGATCGCCGAGATCTACGCCTCGGTCTTCGGGCCCGACCCGGTCGAGTACCGCCGCGAGCGCGGCCTGCTCGACTTCAACGAGGAGATGGGCGTGCTCATCCAGGCCGTCGTCGGCCGCCGCGTGGGCCGCTACTTCCTGCCCGCCTTCGCGGGCGTGGCCTTCAGCAACAACGAGTTCCGCTGGTCGCCGCGCATCAAGCGCGAGGACGGCATCGCGCGCCTCGTGCCGGGCCTCGGCACGCGCGCGGTGGACCGTATCGGCGACGACTATCCGATCCTGCTCGTGCCGGGCCAGCCCAGCCTGCGCGTGAACGTCGCCCTCGAGGAGAAGCTGCGCTACTCGCCCAAGGAGCTGGACGCGCTCGATCTCGAGAGCCGCACGCTGGTGAGCCTGCCCATCCACCAGTTCCTGGCCGACAGCGGCTGCGAGGTGCCGGGCTTCGAGCAGGTCTACTCGCTGCTCGACGCGGGCAGCCTGCGCAGGGCCTCGCGACTCCTGGTCGACCCCGAGCAGGACGAGTTCGTCACCACCTTCGCCGGGCTGGCCGACGACACGCCCTTCCTGCGCCAGCTCGCCGCCATGCTCAAGGTGCTGCAGCAGCGGCTGAACACGCCGGTGGACATCGAGTTCGCCCACGACGGCGAGCACTTCTACCTACTCCAGTGCCGGCCCCAGAGCTACGGGCCGCAGGACGCGCCGGCGCCCATCCCCAAGGATCTGCCCGAGGAGGACATCCTCTTCACGGCGAACCGGCACGTCTCCAACGGTTGGGTGCCGGACATCACGCACATCGTCTACGTGGACGGGCGGCACTACGCGGACCTCGGGCGGCACGAGGACCTGCTCGCCGTCGGCCACGCGGTGAGCGCGCTGAACAAGCTGCTGCCCAAGCGGCAGTTCATCCTGATCGGGCCGGGGCGCTGGGGGAGCCGCGGCGACATCCGCCTGGGCGTGAACGTGAGCTACTCGGACATCAACAACTCGGCGATGCTGATCGAAGTGGCGCGGCGCCCC
>VGXI01000307.1 GCA_016873475.1 bacterium
AAAAGCGCAGGCGGTAGGGCACGGGCGCCGGCAGCGCCGCCGGCACCGGCTCGCTCGCCGGCGCCGCCGCGAAGGTGGGATCCTGGCTCGCCGGCAGCGGCTCGCCGTCGCCGGCGTAGGGAAAGCGATAGAGCCGGTACCAGCCCTCCTCGTAAACGGAGGCCAGGAAACCCTCCCCCTGCCAGGCCGGGTCCTGCACGGCGCCGTAGCAGGCGGTCTGCCGCCGGATCGTGTCCCCTTCGGCGCTGAAGACGTCCCAGGCGCCGAGGCGATCGGAGACGAAGAGCAGGCGCCGGCCGTCGGGTGCCCAGGTGGGCTGGCGGTCCACCCAGGGCCCCGCAGTGAGGCGCCGGCTCTCGCGGAGCGCCAGGTCCATCCGGTGGAGGTTGCGATGCGGGCTGGCCGCAGCCTGCCCGCGGTCGGAACTATAGAGGAAGCTCGCACCGTCCGGATGCCAGGCCGGATCGCGGTCGTCCCAGTCGTCGTCGGTGAGGCGCTCCACGCGCCAGCCGGGTGGGGCGGCCCGCGGGTCGCCGCTGAGCAGGTAGAGATCCCGCCGTCCCTGCGGCGAGATCCCCGAGAAGAGCACGCGGCCGTCCGCGGCAATGGCCGGCGCCTCGATCTGCGCCAGGGAGTCGGCCGCGAAGGCGGCGAGATCGGCGCCGGTCTCGGCGTCGAGGAAGCGGAGCTCGTCGCCCGGCCCGCGGCGCACGCTCAGCGCGATCAGGCCGGCGCCCACCGCCGGGCGGCTGCGCAGGAAGGGGATGGACTCCGTGCGCCCGTCGCGCCCGCCCTCGAGCAGGCGGCGGGCCTCCGCCCCGCGGCGCGGGCTGCGCGGCAATTCGGCGCGCGCGAGGGCCACGCGCCCGCTGCCCGTCTCCAGGTAGACGAAGCTCGTATCGCTGAGCGCCGCCGGCCCGACCTGGAAGCCGCCGCCCTCGATCAGCGCTCGCCCGCGCTCCGCCGCCGGCAGCCGCGCGGCGACGCTCGGGTAGTAGCGGCGCCGCAGGTGGCTGCGCCAGCCGGCGTCCAGCGCCGCGAGCGTGAGGCCGAGCTCCTCCTCGAGCAGGCGTTCCAGGCTCGTGCTGCGCCACCAGTTCTCGAGCAGGCCGCGCACCGCCGCCGTCGAGTAGTTGCGGTCCAGGTAGGCCACCACCGACTGCCCCACCTTGTACATCAGGTAGCTGCCCTGGATGCGCCAGAGCTCGTCCAGCGGCGGCAGGCTGCCGGCGAGGATGCCCTCGCGCAGGAGCATCTCGCCCTCGGTGTCGGGCTCGCCGACGCTGTAGAACTCGGCCAGGCCCTCGATGAACCAGAGCGGTGGGTGCTGATAGGAGAACTGGCGATGCGCGGCCGTCACGCGCGCCAGCTTCTCGAGCATGACCGCATGCACCATCTCGTGGCGGATGACGTGCCGGAGCTGCGCGAGGTCGCCGGTCGAGGGCACGACGACGCGCCCGCGCACGAGGTCCGTGAAGCCCCCCACCGACTCGCCGATCAGGTTGGGGATGATGTTCGTCTCGCGGAAGGCGTGCTCGGAGCCGTAGAGGACGAGGGGCACGGGCGTCTCGAGGGTGAGCGCGAAGATGAGCTCCAGCTCGCGCGCCGCCGAATCGGCGAAGGCCAGCGCGTGCGCGGCCAGCCGCTCCTCCTCCGGGTAGAAGAAGAGTTCGACCTTGTCGCTGCGCGAGACCAGCCAGTCCCGCGGCGAGTAGACGACCTTGTTCTTGCCGAAGAGGTACTGACCCGCGGCCGGCGCCGCCAGAGCGAGCAGCAGGGCGAGCAGGCTGAGGCGCCGCGTCACGGGGCCCGCCCGGGCGGGGACAGCGAGTCCCCCGCGGCCGCCAGCGGAAAGGCGAAGCGCGGCCAGCTCAGGCTGCCACCCGGCGGCAGGCGCAGCGGCCCGGCGCTCAGCCCGGCCGGCTCCTGGGCGGGATCCCAGAGCGAGTCCGCGGCGCCCAGGTCCTTGTGGACGAAGAGCCAGTGCGCGCCCGGCGGCGCGGCGGCGAAGGCGAAGGGCCCGTCCTGGGCGAGGCGCAGCCAGGTGTCGGGTAGCCCGGCTGCCCCCACCGGCCGCGCGACGAGCGCGGCGAGCCGCGCGCGCTCCGCTTCCGGGAGCAGTCCGGGATCGTCGGCGGGTCGGCTGCCGTCGGCGAGGCGGAAGGAGTCCGGCAGCAGGCGCAGGAAGTAGACGCCGGGCAGGGTGTCCGCGCAGCTGAAGTGCCCGCTGAGCTCGCCGGGCTCGCGGGGATCGATCGCGTTCAGCTGCAGGCCCAGCCGCCGCGGCTGGGCGAGGGTCAGGCGCAGCGAGTCGCGGAGGGTGTCGGCGAAGTCGTGGGCCGGATCGAAGAGGCTGTCCCCGTCGGCGTCCTGCCAGGCGACGAGCCGCCAGGCGCGGCCGTCCGCGGGCAGGCCGCGGAAGACGAAGTCCCCGCGGGCGTCGGGCCGCGCGCGGCGCTGGAGGCCGCCCGCGGAGTCGCTGAGTGCCAAGTGCAGCGCGCGGCTCGCCTGGCCCTTGAAGCGGGCCTGCCCCGCCAGCCAGCCCGGGCGCAGGCTGTCCCCGGTGGCGAAGCTCAGCACCTGCCACTCGGGCTGCGCGACGCGGTGGCGATCGCGCCACCCCGGCACGAGGTAGACGTCGACGCTCGTGTCCGCCGGCAGCGGATCCCAGAAGCGGACGGCGAGCAGCGTATCTCCCGTCCAGCGCAGGCTGCGCAGCAGGCGCGGCGGCTCCACGCGCAGGGCGGCCTGCACGCTGCCCCGGTCCACCGGTTCGCTGAAGCCGAGCAGCACCTCGCTCAGCGGGCCGCTGCCTGTGCTGCCCGGCGCCGGCCGGCCGCCGGTCAGCCCGGGCGGCGCCGTGTCGGGCTCCCCGCCGCTGGGCGGCCGCACGCGGGCACAGCCCTGCAGGGCCGCCAGGA
>VGXI01000308.1 GCA_016873475.1 bacterium
ATCGCCGAGTTCTCGGGGCTCGACCTGGAGACCACGATCCGCCGCCTCGCCCGCGCGGGGCTCGACTCCATCCCCGGCGGCGGCGCGGAGATCCTCGTCGACCGCGTGCGGCGCAAGCTCTCGCCGCTCAAGGACAGCGCGGACGAGTGGCTCGAGGTGATGGAAGTCGCCCACCGCCTCGGCCTGCGCACGACGGCCACGATGATGTTCGGCCACGTCGAGACGCCGGCCGAGATCGTCGAGCACCTGGAGCGCCTGCGCGCTCTGCAAGATCGCACCGGCGGCTTCACGGCCTTCATCCCCTGGACCTTCCAGCCGGACAACACGCACCTGCACACGCCGCGCGCGACGGCCGTGGAGTACCTGCGCGTGCTCGCGCTCAGCCGGCTCTACCTCGACAACTTCGCCAACCTCCAGCTCTCCTATGTGACGATGGGCGCCAAGATCGGCCAGATCGCCATGCGCTTCGGCGCGAACGACTTCGGCAGCCTGATGCTGGAGGAGAACGTGGTCAGCCAGGCCGGCGCCAGCTTCCTCATGGAGCGCAGCGAGATCGAGCGCCTGATCCGCGACGCCGGCTTCACGCCCGTGCTGCGCAACCAGCGCTACGAGGTGCTGGCGGTGCTGTAGCAGGCCGCGGCAGCGGCCGGGAGCGCCCGATGGAGATCTTCATCGCCTTCCTGCTCGGACTGGGCCTGGCGGCGCCTGCTGCGCCCGCGCCGGCGCGCCTCCCGCTAGGCCCAATGCGGAGCCTGTTATCCTTATTACCTAATTGACCTGGCGTCCCGCCTCGCCGGTGCTATCATGCCCTCTCGCGGTCGAGGTCCGCCTTCCCCGCGTCCTTCCGCGCCCGATCCCCTGCCAGCCGGGAGAGCCGTTTCCATGCCTGTTCAACTGCCGTCCTGCCGCCGCATCCTCGTCTTCGCCTGCGTCTACCTGCTCGGTCCCCTGGTGCCGCCCGTGGGAACGCCGGCCGCCGGCGCCGCGACCCCGGCCCTGACCGCGATCCCGGACAGCGCCCTCGCAGCCGCGCTGGCCGCGCTCCCCGGCGAGCGCCTCAGCCTGGACGAGGCGATCGCGTCCGCCCTTGCCGACGGCAGCGCCCTGCGCCTCGCGGCCGCGGCTCGCGAGGCCGCGGCCGGGGCCGCGCGCCGCGAGCGCGGCGCCTTCTGGCCCGAGCTCTTCGCCGAGCTCAGCACGGCGAACGACGAGCAGCCGACGGCCAGCGTCTTCGCCGGCGCCGCCCTGCTCGAGACGGAGACGCGCAGCGCGAGCGGCGGCCTGCGCTGGCAGTTGCCGACGGGTACGCAGCTCGCTGCCAGCCTGAGCGCCCTGCGCAGCACGACGAACTCCAGCTTCACGAGCCTCTCACCCCAGATCGACGGCCACGGCGAGCTCGCGCTCACGCAGCCGCTCCTGAAGGGCTTCGGTCCCGGCGCGCGCGGCGAGCTGGCGGCGACGCGCGCCGAGCGCGCGCTGGCGGAGGCGCTCTACGCCGACGCCCGCCTGGCGACCGCCGCCGAGGTCGAGACCGCCTACTGGGCGCTCTACGCCGCCGAGCGCGACCTCGCCGTGCAGCAGCTCATCGCCGAGCAGGCGCGCAGCTTCCTGCGCGAGGCCGAGCTGCGCGCGCAGGCGGGCATCGTCGGTCCGGGGGCCGTCGCCTCGGCGCAGGCCTTCCTCGCGCAGCAGGGCCAGGTCCTGCTCGACAGCGAGGAGCAGCTCGACCAGCTCTCCGAGCGCCTGGCCACCCTGATGGGGCGGCGGCCCAGCGCGGCGGCCCGCTTCCGCGCCGAGGGCGAGCCGCCGGCGAGCTGGCCGGCCGCCGCCGAGGCGTCCCTCGTCGAGCTCGCGACGGAGCGGAACCTCGTCCTCGCGGCGGCGGGGGAGAGCCTGGGTGCGGCCAGGGCGCGCAGCCGCGCAGCGCGCTGGAACGCGCTGCCGCAGCTCGATGTGTTCGGCGCCCTCGGCGGTCGCGGGCTCGGTGGCCGCGGCCGCGACCTGATCGTCGACTTCGGCGGCAGCGGCCCCGACACCCTGCGCAACGCGGCCGACATCGGCTACGGCGACACCGTCGAGCAGGTGCTGGGCCGCGACTATCCGAGCTGGCGCTGGGGCCTGCGCCTGAGCCTGCCCCTGGGCGGGCGCGATCGCGGCGAGCGCGACCGTCTGCGCGCCGAGCAGGCGCGCGCCGAGGCGGCCCATGAGGACGCCCGCCGCGCGCTCGCCGAGGCCGTGCGCGCGCAGCACCGCGAGCTGGCCCGCAGCGAGGCGCGGCTCGCCCTGGCCGCGACCGGCGTCGACGCCTCGCTCGAGCAACTCCGCATCGGCAGCGCCGAATTCACGAGCGGCCGCGCGACCGCCTTCGAGCTCGTGCGGCTGGCCGCCGAGCTGGCCGATGCCCAGCGCCGCTACTCGGTGGCGCTCGTTCGCAGCGCCCGCGCGGGCGCCGCGCTGCGCCGACTCACCGCGGGGGGCTACCCGGCCGCCGTCGCCACCGCCGAAGAGGGAGGCACCCGATGAACCGCCACGCGCTGCCAGTCCGACTGGCCGCCGCTCTCGCCGCGGCCGCGCTTCTCCCCCTCGCGCTCGCGCTGGCGGCCGGCTGCGGCCAGCGCGGCCAGGCGGGCGGCGGCTTCCAGATGCCGCCGATGCCCGTCGAGACCGCGACGGCGACCAGCGGCGGGCTCGTCGATCGCTTCACGGTGGTGGGCTCGCTCGCGGCCAGCGACGCGATCGACGTCGTCACCGAGATCGACGCCGCCGTGTGCAGCCTGCCCTTGCGCGAGGGGCAACCGATCGCCGCCGGCGGACTGATCGCCCAGCTTGACGACAGCGAGCTGGCCGCCCAGGCCGAGCGCGCCCGCGCCCTGCGCGATCAGCGCCAGGCCAGCCACGCGCGCGTCGCGGCGAAAA
>VGXI01000309.1 GCA_016873475.1 bacterium
GGGGTCGCGGGCGGCGCGCAGGTCGCTCGTCAGCACCTGGTCGCCCTCGGCGAGGCCCGAGAGCACGGCGACCTCATCACCGGCGCCTTCGCCCAGCGTGACGACGTTCGCGCGCAGCCGCCCCTCGCGCAGGACCCAGACGATCGTCTCGCCGTCTCGCTCGTGCAGCGCCGCTCTCGGCACGCGCAGCTGCTTCGGGATGACGCGGATGCCCCCCGCCACCGGCCGCTCGAGGAAGCTCACCTTGGCGCCGAGGTCGGGGCGGATGCGCGGGTCGCCCTGGCTGAAGGCCACCCGCACGGGGATGGTCGCGCGGTCGCGGTCCGCCGAAGGGTAGATCGTGCGGATCGTCGCCGGGAAGTGCAGCTCCGGGTGCGCATCGAGAACGATGTCGGCCGGTCCGCCGACCGCGAGCCGCGCGATGTAGGACTCGTTGACATCGACCCCGACCTCGAGCGTGCCGAGGTCGGCGATCGTGACGACGGCGCCGGCGCGCGCGGTGTTGCTCGTCATGATCGGGCCGACGATCTCGCCGATCTCGGCGTCCTTGCGCAGGACCACACCGGCGAAGGGCGCGGTGATCTTCGTCTTGTCGAGCTCCAGGCGCGCCGCCTCGCGGTTCGCCTCGGCGACGCGCAGCGCGGCCTCGGCGGCGGCCACCTCGGCCCGCGCGGTCGCGGCGGCCGTCTCGGCGGCCTCGGCGTTCTCGGCACTCTCGACGTTCTGGCTGCGCAGGGCGGTTCGCCGCTCGGCGCGGCGCGCCGCCTCGGCCGCGTTCGCCTGGGCCTGCACCAGACGCGCCTTCGCGAGGCCGACGTTGGCCTCGGCCTGCAGGAGCAGCACGCGCTGGTCGTCGTCGATGAGACGGGCGACGACCTGGCCCGCGTCCACCGAGTCGCCCTCCTCGACGAAGACCTCGGCGAGGCGACCGGTCGTGCGCGCGGCCACCGAGGCGGCGTGGCGGGCCTCGACGTAGCCGTTGGCCGTGAGCAGGGCGCCCCCCTCCTCCACCGGCGTGCCGCCCCCCGCGCGCACTGTGGCCACGCCGACCGTCGCCGGCCGCGTGAGGAGAAAGAGCAGGACGACGACCAGGAGCAGGCCGCCGAGCACCCAGGGCCAGCGCGGCCGGCGGCGGCGGGCGCGGCGGCGCTCGGCCTCGCTGATGCGCAGGCGCGCGAGGTCGGCGCCGCCTGCGGTCGCCGGGACGGAGCTCTCGGGGGCGTTCACATTGCTCATGGAGGCAGCTCTCCGGGGTCTTGGCCAGGGAGGGCGACACTCTAGCGAATCGCGCACACCTGGATCAAGGACGCCGTGGCGGGACACCGTAGCCGCCGCCGACCGACTCCCCGTGCCTGCCCCGCGCGAGGGCCGGCCGGGTGCCGTCATCCGGCCACGCCTTCCCGCCGCGCTCCATGCCGCTCTGCCCTTGCAACGGGACTGACGGCCGGCTAGCTTGACCCTTCCCTCTCACGCACCGATGCTCCTGGCGCCTCATCCAAAGGAGTCCAGCCATGTCCACGGCCCGTCCGTCCGCCCCGCGCCCGCTGCGGCCGGGGAGCCTTCGCTTGCTCGCCGCGATCCTCCTGCTTCCCCTCCTCGCGGCGCCGGCCCGCGCCGATCAACGTCACTTCGCGTGGACCTATGAGGCGCAGACCCTGGCAGCGGGCGAAGCCGAGATCGAGAGCTACACCACTCTCTCCAGCGCCGAGCTCGGGGAGGCGACCGGGCGAACGGCGACGAACCTCCAACTCGAACTCGAGGTGGGGATGACCGACCGCTTCGACTTCGGCCTGTACCAGGTCTTCGATCAGGAGCCCGACCAGGGGCTGGTCTACGCCGGCTACAAGCTCCGCTTTCGCTACAGACTCGGAGAGCCGGAGCGGCGACCTTTCGCCGCCGTCGCCTACCTGGAGTACAAGGGCCTGCCGGACTACTCGCGGCACGCCTTCGAAGTGAAGGGCATCGCCGCGCGCGACTTCGGCAGCTTTCGCCTCGCTCTCAATCCGGCGCTCGAGTTCGAGCAGGAGGGCAGCGAATGGAAGATGGAACCCGAGTACGCGGCCGGCGCAGCCTGGCTGTCCGGCGACTTGCTCAGCCTCGGTCTCGAAGTCAGGGGGAGCGAAGAGGCGCACTACCTGGGACCGGTGATCGGACACGGAGCCGGCGACCTCTGGGTCGCGCTGGGGGCGGCCGTCCGTGTGAGCGGAGACGCGGCCACGACGGCCGAGGTGGAGACCCGACTGCTGGTTGGCTTCGAGATTCGGTGAAAATGCCCCCGCGGGCGGCTACCAGCGGGGGCCTATGGCGGTGGAGGCGGCGGGAATCGAACCCGCGTCCGAAGAAACGTCCACCAGAGCGTCTACAGGCGTAGTTCGCAGCTTTGGGTCTCGCCGCGCGCGAGGACGGCGAACGATCCGTCGCGCAGCCAGTCCGGTGTTTCTCGTCCCCCGTCTCCGGACGCGGCGGGGAACCAGCCGGCGGATTATGATACCCGGCCCCCACTCCCGTGGCGCAAGTGAGGCGGGCAGGTCACCTAACTAGGTTAGGCGGCCAGGGCCAAGTTATCGTTGGCAATTGTGGTTTCTCGATCTTGGTAACGGGGCAGAATCGAGAAGTCCCCGGCATGCAGCTCCAGCTTCTTGAATCCCCGTCGAAACCTGGTCGCCCCCGGTTTCGCGGCCCCTTCAATCTAGACGCGCTTCTTCCCCCTGTCAACGCGGGGGTCTCATTTGACCAGCACCAGCTTCTCGCTGGCCCGGTAGTCCCCCGCCACCAGCCGCACGAAGTAGACCCCGCTCGCGAGCCGCCGGCCCGCCGCGTCGGCGCCGTCCCAGATCGCTTCGTGCTGCGCGGCCGGCAGCGGCCCGTCGACCAGGGTCCGCACGCGCCGCCCGGCAAGGTCGTAGACCTCCAG
>VGXI01000310.1 GCA_016873475.1 bacterium
CCAGGCCACCAACGTTGTCGCTTTTCACGAGGATGGGACCCCAGTTTTTCACGAGCATTCCCCCCGGGGTCGGGAACGAGCTCGGTGTCCTGACGTAGTCCAGCCTACCCTGTTCGCCTCCCGCCTGTCGAGCCCCTGCTTTGCGCAGCCCGCCCTGGCTTGAGCCGCTGCCTGTAGGATTCGCCCTCGATGACCAGATCGTAGGCCGTGCTGGTGAAGCGATCGATCGCGCCTTGAGCTCGGACCGGGTCGGCGAACGTGGCCAGCCATTCGTCGGGCCCACGGTTGCTGGTGATGATCATCGAGCCGGAGCGATGGCGCTCGACGAGGATGTCGTAGGCGTCGCGGCTTTCGGTTGGCGGCATCAGGTCCAGGCCGAAGTCGTCCCCGATCAGCAGGTCGACCGCGACCAGGCGCCGCAGCTCGGCGTCGTAGGAGTTGTCCACGCGGGCTTGCTGCAGGCTCTTGAGCAGCTTGTCGGTGCGGACGGCGAGCACCGAGAGGCGGCGGCGGCAGGCGATGTGCCCGAGCGCATGAGCCAGGAACGTCTTGCCGACCCCGACGGGGCCGACGATGGTCACGTTCTGGCGCGCTTCCAGGAAGCGGAGCGTGGCCAACTCACTCAGCAGGCTTCGGTCGTAGTGCACCGCCGCGTCGTCGTCCCATAGTTCGAGCCGTGCGTCCGGATCCAAGGCTGCCCGCCGGGCCCGCAGCGTGGCAGCCTGGCCGTCGCGCCGCGACGTCTCGTCCTGCAGCACCAGCAGCAGGAAGTCCTGATGCGGCATCTGCAGTTGACGCGCCTGCAGCAGCCGTTCTGGCAGCACGTCGAGCACCGGCGAGAGCCGCAGCTGCCGCAGCACGCCCTTCAGGTCAGGTGAGATGGTCGGCAGAGTCGTCGTTGTCATGGCCGTCCTCCTGGTTCGGGTTCTTGTGGGTGGTGCCGCCGAACGCCAGCGCGTACTGGCTGGCTGGCCGCAGGTAGCGCGAGATGGGCACCACGCGTGCCGGCCCGGCCGCGGGCGGGCGGGTGCCGTCGGTGTTGATGATGCGCTCGAGGCGGTTGACGTTGACGATCTCGGCCGCCAGTGCCCGCTCGCAGGCCGGTTCCACGCGATGTGCGCCATAGCGGCGGACCAGCGCCAGCAAGGCGTACACGCTGCGCATGCTCGCCCACGGCAACGGCCCGTCGAGCAGGGCGGCCGCGTAGCGGCCGATCACCGGGCCGTCGCGGTCGGCCTTGCGCTGCAGGAAGGCCACGTCTCGCATGGCGTAGGCGGTCTTGTGCGCGGGGAAGTCGTGCGGGTCGATCGAGCGGCCGCCGGGCGGCTGTCGCGGGTGGGTCTTGACCAGCTTCTGGCCGTCGTAGAACCGCACCAGGCTGCTGTCGGCGCGGGCGGTCAGCCGCCGGCCGATCAACGCCGTCGGCAGCGAGTACACCGCCCGGGCCACCTGGGCCAGATGGTCACGGGCGACCTTCGGTTCACACCACAGCGGGATGTCGTACGCCGCGATCGGAGCCGGCAGCAGATGCGCCTGTTCGACGGCCTGGAAGTGCTCGCGTGGCAGCCGGCCGGTGCTGCGGCAACGACGCAGGCCGGCTTCCTCGCCGCTCCAGAACCGCGCCCGCTGGCGAGCCTCGGCCAAGCTGGTCAGGTGCTCGGCGGTGAAGCAGTCGTCACGCACATAGCTGACCGTGCGCTCAACGCGACCCTTGTCCTGCGGCGAGCGCACTCGCGTCGGGTCGATATGGAAGCCGCGGGCCTGAGCGTACTCCAGGAACGTCCGGTTCAGGCGCGGCCCAGTCGGGTCGCTCTGGTCGACGATGACCTTCGTGTTGTCCGGCACCAGGACCCGGAACACCCCGCCGTAGAACTCCCATGCCGCCTCGCAGGCTTCGATCGCCGACTCGATCGTCTCTTGGAAGCACGGCCACACGAACCGGTAGCGGCTGACGTTCGGCGTAAAGATCCAGGCGCGGATCCGTCGCCGTCGCCCCGTCGCGTCCGGCTCCAGATACGTCATCCAGCCCGTGTCCACCTGCAGCTCACACCCCGGCTCGCCGTCGATCACCGGCACCGTGGCGGCCCGGCGACCGAAGTCCAGTTCGCTCACGCTGAACCGGTAGAGGGTCGCATACGGGACGTCCGTGCCCTGCCGCTGCAGCAGGCGGTGCACCTTGGTCAGGCGCACTCGCCGGCTCAGGTGGCCGGCGATGAACGCCCGCTGCCCCTCGCACTGCAGCCACGCCTCACCCTTGACCCGTTCGCGGTTCGGCTCCAGCGCGAGCGCCAGCTGGTAGCACAGCTCGTCGGTCAGCGCGGCGGCCGGCGTGCCGGGAGCCAGGCCCAGTTCTGCCGCAGCCGCCAGATACCGGCGGACCGACTTCACATCCACCCCCAACTGCTTGGCAATACGCTTCTTAGGCACGCGGTCCAGCCACAGAAGCACCACTTCCTTGATCTCAAGCATCGTGACCTCACGAAACGCCATGGTTGCGCCCTCCAGGTCCGGGGCCACCATGGCTCCCAGACCGGAGTGCGTAAGCGTCAGGCCACGTCCCGGGCAAGGGGGGAATGCTCGTGAAAAACTTCAGCCCAAGGGGGGGAATGCTCGTGAAAAACTCAGGCGGCAGGGGTCCATAGCTCGTGAAAATCTACATCCGATTGCGTCAAAGTGACACGAATTGGGACCCGTACAACGGCAGTCAGGGATTGGGGCACCTGTGGGATCACACCGATCCCGCGACGTGCGAGTACGATAGCAGCTATTCCGGCGCGAATCCCGACCCGACCAACATCATGGCCTATACGCATCCGGTCTGCATGGAGGGCTTCACGCCCGGCCAGGCGGATCGGATGCTGGCCATGATCGAGACGGCGAGTCTCCTGCAGAACAAGCAGGAGAAGGTAGG
>VGXI01000311.1 GCA_016873475.1 bacterium
CCCCTCGGAGAGCGGGCTCGGCGACTGGTCCTTCTCGAATACGGGCAGCAGGTCGAACCCGGGCAGCGGCGGCAACGGAGGCGGCTTCTGCCAGATCGGCGACGGCACGGGGATTTCCTACGCCTACGCGCCCTCGCGCTTCCTCGGCAACTGGTTTCCGCTCATCGGCCTCGCCAGCATGACGATCGACCTGCGCCGGCTGAGCAGCAGCGGCGATCCGCTGGTTGTCTCCGAGTTCATTCGCCTCTCCGGGCCCGGCGGCACGGCGGTGGTGGCGATGCCGGCCGGAGACTTGCCGCCGGTCGGCCGCGTCTGGCGCAGCTACAGCTTTCCCCTGGAAGCGGCAAGCTGGACCGTCACCGCCGGCACCTGGGATGCACTGCTCGCCAACGTGACGGAGTGCCGCCTGCAACTGGAGTTCGCCGGTAGCACGGAGACCGTCGGCTTCGACAACTTCGGGCGCCTGGCGCCCGGCTGTGCGCCGCTGGACCTGCCGGTGGTCGTGCACGCGAGCGATGTCGAGCTCTGCGATCACTTCGGCTTTGCCGGCATCTCGACCGTGGCGCTGAATCCGGCCGACGGCCTGCTCTACGGCCTCGTGGACCTGGCCTCGAGTTCGGGCGGTGGTCTCTGGGCGCTGGCGGGCGACATCGCGGGCACGCGCCTCGCGGCCTTCGCTCAACCCACGGGGCTGCTCTTCGACGCGGCGGGCAACGCCTTCGTCAGCGAGGACTACGGCGGCGAGATCTTCCGCTTCGCACTGGACAGCGGCACCTCGCTCTGGGTCTCGGGCTTTCACAGCGGCGACGACGATCCTTGTGGCCTCTGCTTTGCGCCGGCCGGCTTCGACGGGCCGAACGTGGATCCGGGTGACATCCTGGTCACGGACTGCGGCAGCGGTGGAGCCGACGAGGTCTGGGCCTTCTCGGCCGCCGTGGCCGAGAACGAGCGCCAGGTGATGCCCCACACCGGCGACCGCGACTTCCGCGACATCACCGCCGGCGACACCGGCGAGGTCTATCTCGCGGGCACGATCGATCCCACGACCGTGAGCCTGCTTGCGCCAGACGGCGCGCGGACGACACTCTCGCTCGCGACCCCCATCGCGGGGATGATCGGCATCGCCTACGACGGGGTGATGGACGCGCTCTACGTGATCGCAACGGGCGACAGCAGCCTGCGCCGCATCGACCCGACGACCGGCGCCGTCACGCTCGTGGCCGACGGCTTCGCCGGCTTCAACAACTGCGGCATCGACATCGACAGCGCGGGCCGCCGGCTCTGGGTCGCGGACTACGGCGCGGGGCGGGTCTACGAGTTCTGCCTGGCCTCGGGCTCCGCGGCGGGCGATTTCGGGCCCGCGGCTGGCGCCAGCTTGCTGGCGGGCCTGAGTGCCTGGCCCAATCCCGCGCGGACGGCGGTCGGGGTGCGCTTCGCGCTGCGCGCCGAGACCGAGGCGCGCCTGGAGGTCTACGATCTCGCGGGTCGCCTCGTGCGGCGGCTGCTGGCGGATCGGCTGCCGGCCGGCGAGCGCTCGCTCAACTGGGACGGCCGCGACGCGGCCGGCCGCCGCGTCGCCAGCGGGCTCTACCTGCTGCGCCTGTCGGCGGGCGAGGAAGTGCGCAGCGCGCGGGTCGTGATCCTGCGCTAGAGCTGCCCCTAGCGCTTGCGCACGAAGGCCGCGGCGATCGTGTTCTTCTGGATCTCCTTGGTGCCTTCGTAGATCTCGGCGATCTTTGCGTCGCGGTAGAAGCGCTCGACCTCGTACTCGAGGATGTAGCCGTAGCCGCCGAGGATCTGCACGGCCTCGTCGGTCACGCGCACGGCCGTTTGCCCGGCGAGGAGCTTGGCCATCGAGGTGAGCTTGGGATCGTTGCGGCCCTGGTCGAAGTTCCAGGCCGCCTTCAGCGTGAGCAGGCGCGCGGCCTCGATGGCCGTCGCCATGTCGGCGAGCTTGTGCTGCGTGGCCTGGAAGTCGGCCAGGCGCTGACCGAACTGCCGGCGCTGCTTCGCGTAGTCGAGCGCGCGATCGAAGGCGCCCTGCGCCCTGCCGACCGCGGTGGCGGCGATCTCGGCCCGGCTCTCGTCGAAGAACTCGAGCACCTGGTAGAAGCCGCGGCCCGCCTCGCCGATCAGATTCTCCGCCGGCACGCGCACGTTGCTGAAGGAGACCTCGGCCGTCGATGTCATGCGGATGCCCATCTTCTCGCCGACCTCGGCCGCCTCGAGGCCCGGCGCGCCCTTCGGCACGATGATCAAGGATTGTCCGCGGTGGCTGGGCTGCGCGGCCGGGTCCGTCTGGCAGAGCACCAGGTAGACGTCGGCGATCGAACCGTTCGTGATGAAGGTCTTCGTGCCGTTGATCGTCCAGCCGTCGCCGTCGCGCACGGCCGTGGTGTCCATCGCCGTGATGTCGCTGCCGTGATTCGGCTCGGTGAAACAGCCAGCGGAGAGCATCTCGCCCGCGGCGATCGCCGGCAGAGTGGCCGCTTTCTGGGCGGGCGAGCCGTGGCGCATGATGATCTCGGCCGCGAAGTCGCTGAGTGCCAGCGCCGTGCCGAAGCCGGAGTCACGGCGGCAGAACTCCTCGACGACGAGCGCGTTCTCGAGCACGCCGAGCCCCTGGCCGCCGTACTCCTCGGGGAAGTGGATGCCGATGAAGCCCAGCTCGCAGGCCTTCTTCCAGATGGCGCGCGGGAAGGTATGCTCCTTCTCGTGCTTGATCGCGAGCTCCTTGTCGAACTCGCCGGCGGCGAACTCGCGCGCCGCCTGCTGGATGTCCCGCTGCTCTTTGCTGAGATCGAAGTCCATGCTGCCTCCGGACTGCTAGGCGCCGCTCTGCTCGGCGAGCGCATCGAGAATCTTGAAGAGGTCCTCGGTGGCGCCGTAGTCGGCGGC
>VGXI01000312.1 GCA_016873475.1 bacterium
GGGGATGACCTTCGCGTGCTCATAGCCAGGAGCAAGGACAACAGTAGGGCGTTCGAGATTGATAGTTGTCAGAGTGGGCTGACTCACCTTGGGAGCTGTGGGCGCGCAACCCGCAGCGAAGACGATAGCACTCAGAAGACTCAGAACCCGCATGGTCACACCTCCGTGTGAAGGCCCTGGCTCCAGGGCTCTTTGTTTGCAGATTATGAACCGCCCCGGGATTGCTGGAGACTCCATGTCTTGAGAGAGCAGCCCGGCACAGGGTGTATAGCGTGCGCCAATCCACTTCAGCAGGATATCTGAATGAGTGTCTGGCGTCAAGGACGATATCGAGGGGATGTATGGTCAATCTCCGGCCGCGCAGATCATGGTCCGCGCAATTGAGGCAAAGCAAGAAAAGCAGGCCCGGCTCGTAAGGTGCGGCTAACGCAGCATCAGCATCTTGCGCGTGAGCGTGTCCCCGCCGGCGCGGAGAACAGCGAGGTAGACGCCGCTGGCCGCGGCCTCGCCGGCGGCGTCCTTACCGTCCCAGGGCAGCTCGTGCGGGCCGGCGGCGAGCGCTGCGGCGACCAGCAGGCGGCGCACCAAGCGGCCCTGCGCGTCGAGGATCTCGAGGGTCACCGGGGCGGCCTGCTCCAGCGAGAAGCTGATCGTGGTGCCGCCGGGCGGGAAGGGATTGGGGTGGTTCTGCCCCAGGCCGACGGGCGCATCCGCCGGCGCGCCCTCGCCCACCGCGAGCGTCACGGGCAGTTCCAGGTGCGGCGTCACCGGATCGTTGCTCTCGATGACGACGTGGGCCTGGTGAGTGCCCTCCGCCAGCCCCGCGGCGTCGACGTCGACGACGAGCCGCGTCCACTCGCCCGGCGCGAGCAGGCCGTAGGCCGGCGCGCGCAGGCGCAGCCAGGCGGGCGCAGCGCCGCCCGCGTCCTCGACCTCCGCCTGCCAGGACAGGCTGGCCCCGCCCGTGTTCGCGAGGCGCAGGGAGTCGCTGCCCGCGCCGCCGAGAGGCAGCGCGACGGCGAGCGCCGCCGGCGTCGCCGCCAGCCGCGGCAGCTCGACCGGCGAGGCCGAGTCGATGGCCGCCGCCAGGTCCCAGCGGAGCTGGTACCAGTCGTCCGCATCGTGGCTCCAGTCGCCGAGGCAGTCCGTGCAGGGCGCGTGGTTCAGCGCGCTCACGATCACCGCGTCGATCAGCGCGTCGGGGTCGCCGCCCAGGCTCTCGAGCAGCCAGGCGTACTCGTAGTCCTGCATGCCCCGCCGCAGGGCCTTGAGCCGGATCGAGGGCACGGGCCCGTCGATCGCCACCGGGTAGCCGGCCTGCGACAGGCGCGAGCCCGGATAGTAGAGCAGTCCGTTGCCCCAGCGGCTGTCGTAGTAGTCGCTGGCCTTGCCGTTGTAGAGCTGGTTCACGTACTGCCAGTTCGTGGCCGACCACTCGGCGTAGATGCCGTCCACGCGGTACTTCCAGGCGATCAGCGGCTTCGTGCGCATCGAGAAGCCGTAGGTGTTGATCGTGTGATGGCCCACGCGCGGCTCGGACCAGTGGTAGAACATCATCTTGGCGCCCTCGGCCTGGCGCGCGCGGCCGAACTCCACGTTGTAGCCGCTCGCGCGCACCGCCCAGAGGTCCGCGTAGCCGATCATGGACGACTGCGTCGAGGCGCGCACGTACATGTACAGCACGCGCGGTGCGGCGATCGTCCCCTCGGCGATCAGGTTCTGGTTCGCCTCGTCCACCAGGCCCGCCCACCACTGGTGATAGGCGGCGCTGCCCACCTCGTCGTAGCCGTAGAGCGCAAGCGGCATGTTCCAGCCCTTGCTGACATAGTGCCGCACGTACTCCTCGATGTACTCGCGGATCGTGTTCTCGTAGACCGGATTGCCCACGGGGTCCGGGTCCGGCGGATAGAAGATGTTCGGGCAGCCCGGCGGATAGGACCCGCCCGCCGGCCAGGTCAGGCGCGCCAGCTCGTAGGTCGCGCCGGCCATGGGACCCTCCGTGAAGAGGCTGCCGCTGAGGCGCTGGCCCTCGTAGAGGTCGAACTCGCTCCAGTCCATCGCGATGAGGTGGCCCTCGGCGTCGAAGCTGGGGCAGGGCCAGTAGGTGTCGTCCCAGCAGAGGCGGTGCTTGCGGCCGTCGATGAGGTAGTTCTTGAGGACGGGCCAGCTATCGGGCAGATCGCGCAGGGGCACCCCTTCGCCGTCGCCCCAGCGCGAGGTGATCAGGCCGTAGTGCCAGAGGTGGTTCTGCGCGGGCAGCGTGAAGTCCCAGACCTTGAGCGCGAGATTCAGCGTCTGGACCGTCGCGCCGTTCACGCGCACGCGCAGGCCGACCGTGTAATCGCCGGCCAGCGTACCCGGCGGCACGAAGAGGTCCGCCCAGACCACCGCCGTCGTGTTCGCCGCGAGCGCAAAGGGCGCGCCGAGGGCGCCGACGTCGCTCTCGTAAGGATCGCGGAAGGGGATCAGGGCGTCCGGCCAGATCAGGTCGAAGCCGTAGTCGCCCGGGTAGTCGTTGCCGGCGATCTCGATGTCGGCGAAGTACTCCAGGTAGAAGTCGAGCTGCTCGGCCCCGACGCTGCCGCCCGGGCCCGTGAAGTCGCCCGTGGGCAGGAGGTCGACGCCCGCCAGCGGCGTGTCCGAGCGCAGCGCGATCTGGAAGGCGATCACCTCGTTGCGAGCGCTGTGCAGGCGAAGCGTGCGCGTCGCGCCGTCCCAGAAGAAGTTGCTCGCCTCGTAGACCGCTGTCGGGTGCAGCTTCTCCGAATCGCCGACCGCCCAGACCGCGAGCTCGGCGCGCGCGCCGACGGGGAAGATCGCGGCAGCCAGCGCCAGGCTGAGGCACGAACGCGAGTGCC
>VGXI01000313.1 GCA_016873475.1 bacterium
ATCTTCAAGGTCGCCGACTACGGGATCGTGGGAGACATCTTCGAGGTGCTGCCGCTGCTCACCGCGGAGTTCAGGCGCGCGCTCGGCTGATCGCGGCGGCGGCAGGGGATCGCTGCAAGCAGCTTTCGATGTGGGGTTTGCAGCCGGCGGGCAGGGGCCGCCGGCAAAGGAAAACGGGATGACCCGAGAGCCACCCCGCCTTCCTTGAGAGCAATCCCTATACCCATACTAGAAAGGCAATGGCGTAAGCCATTCTAGTGCCGCCAATTAGGCCCCTGGGGGCTGCTGCTGACGACGCTGGGATACTAGCACAAGCACCCTGGAGGTGCAAGCGGCGCCAAGGGCAATCGTCCCGAGGGCTGGCCATTTCCGTAAGTATTTGCAGAACAGGCACTTGCAACCTGGAAGGAGCCTCATGAAGCGCGTCTTCAGCGGCATCCAGCCCTCGGGGGAACCGCACCTGGGCAACTACGCGGGCGCGCTGCTCAACTGGGTGCGCCTGCAGGCGGACTACGAGTGCATCTACTGCGTCGTCGACTACCACGCGATCACGCAGAGCTACGACGCGGAGCTCCTGGCCGCGCGCACGCTGGACATGGCGACAGCGATCCTCGCCGCGGGCGTGGATCCCCAGCGCGCCACCCTCTTCGTGCAGTCCGCGGTGCCCGAGCACACCGAACTCGCCTGGCTGCTCAACTGCGTGACGCCGCTGGGCGAGCTCGAGCGCATGACCCAGTTCAAGGACAAGGCCGCTCGTGACCGCAAGAACATCAACGTGGGCCTGCTCGCCTACCCCGTCCTCCAGGCGGCCGACATCGCGCTCTACCGCGGGGAGCTGGTGCCGGTGGGCGAGGACCAGGTGCAGCACCTCGAACTGGCGCGGGAGATCCTGCGCCGCTTCAATGCCCGCTACGGCGAGGTCTTCCCCGAGCCGCAGCCGTTGCTCAGCACGGCCAAGCGCATTCTGGGTCTGGACGGCCAGGCCAAGATGAGCAAGAGCCTGGGCAATACGCTGGCCGTGCTCGCGGACGCCGAGGAGATCTGGGACAAGCTGCGGCCCGCGGTCACCGACGCCCGTCGCGTGCGGCGCAGCGATCCCGGCGAGCCGGAGGACTGCAACATCTTCACCATGCACAAGGCCTTCACCGGCGAGGCCAAGCGCGACGAGCTGGCGGCCGGCTGCCGCAGCGCGGGGATCGGCTGCTTCGACTGCAAGCGAGTGCTGGCCGATGCCATCGACGCCCAGCTCGCGCCGGTCAGGGAGCGCTATCGCGAGCTGGCGGCGCGGCCGGAGCGGGTGCGCGAGGTGCTCGCCGCGGGCGCCACCCGCTGCCGGGGGATCGCCCGCGAGGTGCTGGCCGAGGCCCGCGCCGCGATGGGGCTGCTGCGCTGAGGCTGGCGGCCGGATTGCCTAGCGCCCGCTCTGGTCGCGCAGGAGCGTGATGCGCAGCAGGCCGTCCCGGCCCGGGGGATTGCCCTTGTAGCTGACCCCCTCGCAGGCGATCTGACCGTCGGCGAGCAGGAGGCGCTCCTCCAGCCGCTCCGCCAGCCACTGGGCCCGCGCCGTGGCCACCGCCGCCGACTCGGCCTGCGCCTGGACGCGGATCGCGCGGTCGGGGGCTTCCAGGATCTCGCGCAGGAGCCGATCGATGCGGCGCTCCGCCTCCGGCAGCGGCTCCGCCGCCCGCGTGACGAAGAACTCCGCCGCCGCCGCCTCGATGCGCAGGTTCTTGCCCTCGGCATAGGCCAGCGTAGGCAGGACGAAGGTGCTGCCGGCGTACTGATAGCGGTTGGTGCCCGAGTCCTCGATCGTGAAGAGGAAGGAGTAGGGGAAGCCGGGGCGCAGCATCTCCTGGTGGTCGCTGCGGCCGTCCCAGGCGAGCTCGGCGGGCGGTACGCCGTCTCCCGTCAGGTGCCGGAAGCCCTCCCCGCGATAGTCGGTGATGTCCAGGCGCCAGTGCTTGACGTCCGCGCTGATGCCGAACTCGGTGCGGAAGGTGGTCACCGGCGCCCGCGTGACGGCGCGGCTGCCGAAATCGGGAATCACCGGGCAGTCGACCCGCTCGCTGTCGTAGAGGTAGGGGTTGAAGCTCTCCATTGGCGTGTACTCGAACAGCAGCCGCTCGACCTCGGTGCTGCCGTCGTCGAGGTCCTCCGGCCGCGGGTGATAACCCAGCTCTGTCTTTTCGACCTGCACGCGGAACTCGCTGTCAGCCACGACCTCCAGCTGCTGGACGGTGACCGGCGGCGCCTTGGCCTCGTCCGCTGGCGCGGGCCGGGCGGTCGCGGCGAGCGTGAGGAGCAACAGGGCGAGGGACGAGCGCATGATGGCCTCCGCGACTCAGCGCAGCCTGAAGACGATGGTGAGCACGCCCCACTGCTCGGCGGTGGCGCCGGCGGGCAGGGGACTGAAACGCCAGTGCTCGAGGCAGCGTCTGGCCGCCTCGTCCAGCACCTGGTGCGGGCTGGCTTGCTCGACGAGCACCTTCTTGACGCTGCCGTCCGGCCGCACCGTGAAGTAGACGCTGACCGTGCCCTGCCAGCCCTGCTGCTTGGCAGCGGGCGGGTAGCCGGGCGCCTGCGAGGCCAGCACCTCGCGGTCGAGGATCGGCCCGCTGAGGGTCATCGAAACGTCCCGCTGGGATTGGGCCCCGGTGTCGCCGCCGGCCGGCGCCGGCAGGGCGGTGGCGGCGACGGCGGGGCGATCGGATTCGATCGTCCGCGGCGGTGCCGGCGCCGCGCGCGCCTCGCCGGCCGCGCCGCGCTGGAGCAGGCTGCCGCCGCGCGTCACGGCGTCGCTGCCGCCCCGGGAGATGAGGCCCGCGCCCCGCCCCGGTTCGGCCAC
>VGXI01000314.1 GCA_016873475.1 bacterium
GCCCCGACCTGCCGAACGCAGTGGTCAGCCATCTCGGCTTCGATTCGGTGAATCGCCTGCTCTACGCGGGCACCTACGGGCGCAGCGTCTTCACCTGCGCGGTGGACGAACTCACTGCGGCGCCGCCGGCCGAGCTCGCCGAGGCGGGGCGCCTGCTCGCGCCCTATCCCAACCCGAGTGCCGAGGGGAGCTGGCTCGCCTGGAGCCTGGCCGAGCGCAGCGAGGTGGAGGTGGCGGTGTTCAGCGTGGCCGGGCGGCGTGTATGGTCCGGGCGCGCGGCGGCCGGCGCGGGCGAGGGCCGGCTCTTCTGGGGCGGCGTCGACGCGCAGGGCGAGCGCCTGCCGAGCGGTGTCTACCTGGCGCGGGGGACCGCAGCGGGGCGGCCGCTGGGGGTGGCGACGGTGACGATTCGTCGCTAGACTTCCGGGGACGAAGGGAGGGGGGAAATGAAGCGACTTGCAGGATTGCTGGTGTTGCTGATTCCGCTCTCGGCATCGGCGTGGGAGGAGCCGATCCTCTGGCTCACCGCGGACGCGTATCCCGACGAGCATGGCGAGTTGTACGACTGCTCCTATGATGTGGAGTCGCCCTTTCTGACGATTCCGGTCTACCTCTTCGCCGAGACGATCGGGGCCGGCGTCGAGACCGTCGCCGGCGTCGAGTTCCGTCTCGACCACCTGCCCGGCCTCGCGCAGGGCATCCTGGTGACCCACACCTGGCACACGCTGCTCGTCGACGGCGACCCGGCGGTCGGTGTGGCGCTCACCTTCGATCCACCGCTGGCGGCGGACTGGCGCGTGGCGCTGGGGCGCGTGGACCTCTTCGTCCTCTCGACGACAGCTCTCGGCGACGACTGGCGCTTCGGCGTCGCGCCTTCTCTGATCTCGGGCGAACTGCGCCTGGTGGACGGCGACGGCGTCGAGCACCGCTGCGTGGGCTACGGCTTCGTGCTCAATTGCACGGACGAGCCCTGCACCTGCGGGCCCTACCTCGCCACCACAGCCGCCGAGGCCGCGAGCTGGGGCCAAGTGAAGCTGATCTACTAACGGCGCGTCGACCCGGACACGATCATCTCGATTCGCCCCGGACCGCGTTTCTCGCCCTCTGGCGCACCCGGGGAAGAGTAGAACTTTGCGATGAACGGCGGTGGATGGCGGTCGAGGAAGGCCTCGACCTTGGTCCGTGAGCAGATGAAGGCGTCCGCCAAATCGCTGGTCTTGCGATGCCCCATGAGGATGATCAGGCCGACTCCGGAGGCGAAGACCTCGGGAAACGCTGCTGGCGAGCGACGGCGGAGACCAATGCTCCGATCATGGGTCAACGCGATCCAGCCCTGCCGGCCACAGTGTGCCAGCCAGATCTCATCGAGGACATCGTCGCGAGCAAAGACGGCGCAGTAGGGTCGGACCTCGATCCCCGCTGCGGCGAGCGCTGCAGGGAAGGCCTTCCCGAGATCGCGATCGACGAAGAAGACCCTGCTCAAGCAGCCTGCTCGTAGATGATCGCCGCCTCGATCTCGGCCGCCTCCAAGCCGTAGTCGGCGGCCAGGGCTGCAATGGATTCACCAGCATCAAAGCGATCCGTGATCACCGCGGTCGCAATGATTCGGCGGGCCACCACGGGTCTGCCGAAGGCCAGGTCGGGGCTGATGAGGATCGACCGTGCGTCCGCGCGGCCCGGCTGACCGATGAAGGGATAGAAAGCAGCGAGCCGCTCGTTCTTCCAGGTCACCCGCTCGAGGTAGCCTTCCAGGATGGCTCGCATGGCAAGCTGCCCCGACTGGGCGACGTTCATCAACTCGCCGTAGCGTTCGATGAACAGCCGGCCGCCCGCCGCCTTCAGCTCGGGACTCAGGAGCAACCGCGAGATTCCCAGGTCCCTCTCGACATAACGGATCGCATTCCGGATGTCTTGCACACGCACCTGGTGCGTGCCCCGTAGAGCGCTGAGTACGTGGGCTTCAATGAGGTTCTCGAAGGAGAGCAGGCGCTGGCGGCCGTCGGCGATGCGGATGATCGGCTTGAAGGTATGCGGTCCTGCTGCCGTTGGGTACTCGCGGCCGACCACCCAGGAGCGCAGGGTGGCCGGCGGAATCCGCAGGTAGCGAGCCGCTTCAGGGATGCTGTAGCGGCCAAGCTCAGCGGGTCGGCTTGCCTTCTGGCTCATGACTGTCCACCTCGTTGACGGTTCGGTGCCTGGAGCGCCCGAAGTGTAGCGCCAGCATGCTCAGGCGGCAAGCGCCCACGATGTGATAAGCAGCCCACATGCCAGCAGCGCGCAAATCCCAGCCGACCAAACCCACTGCGTGCCCTAGAGCCCCAGCCGCGGCGCGCCGCGCTCGTGGTCCAGCAGCCAGCGCTTGCGCTCGAGGCCGCCGCCGTAGCCGCGCAGGGCGCCGCTCGCCTCGATGACGCGGTGGCAGGGCACGACGATCGCGACGTAATTGTCGCCGTTGGCGCGGCCCACGGCGCGCGCGCCGCCCGGCTTGCCGAGCTGCGCAGCGAGCTCGCCGTAGCCGCGCGTCTCACCGTAGGGGATCGTCAGCAATCCTTCCCAGACGCGGCGCTGCCAGGGGCTGCCGGCCAGGTCTAGCGGCAGGTCGAAGTCGCGCCGCTTGCCGGCGAAGTACTCGGCGAGCTGCCGTGCGAGCGCGGCGATGTGCGGCGAGTCGCCGTCCACCACGCTGCGCTTGTGGCGCTCGAAGAGGCGCTTCTCGATGCGCTCACGCCCGCCGCGATCCGCGAACTCACAGAGGCAGACGCCGCGCTCGGTGGCGCCGAGCAGAAGCGGGCCGAGCGGCGAGTCGAC
>VGXI01000315.1 GCA_016873475.1 bacterium
CGTCCGTGGGCGCGCCCTGGAGCAGGTGCACCTTGCCGTCGCCCAGGCCGATGAGGAGGTCGAACCAGCCGTCCCCGGTCCAGTCGCAGAGAAAGGGCCGCGTGCGCGGGGTGCCCGCGTAGTCGATCGGCACGCCGGCCGCCGGCACCCGCAGGAAGTCGCCGAAGAGCGGTGCCGCCGCGCTGCCGATATTGGCGAAGAAGAGGATCTCGCCATTGGTGTTGCCGGTCAGCAGGTCGAGGCGGCCGTCCTCGTTCAGATCGGCGAGGGCCGGGCTCGAGCGCCCGCTCGGCACGAGGAGATCGCCCGCCGCAGCCTGGGCGAAGCTCTCGGCGAGGAAGTCGGGCGCGCTGTCCGTGCCCGCATTGAGGAAGAGGTGCAGCTTGCCGTCGAGGGCGCCGACGACGAGGTCCCGGCGGGCGTCGGCGTTCCAATCCTCGAAGACCGGCGTCGCGCGCATCCCGACATCGATCGTCACCTTGCTACCCGGTGTACCCACCTGCAGGAGCTCGCCGGCGCCGAGCAGTGGTGACCCCGGCGCCCCCTCGTTCAGGTAGAGCGTGACCGTGCCGTTCGCGCTGCCGACGAGCAGATCGGGCAGCAGGTCCGCGTTCCAGAAGACGACGCGCGGGAAGGCCCCGAGGCAACCCTCCCCCGGCACCGCGAGGTCCTGGCCGGCGGCCTGGAGGTGGCTGGAGCCGGCGAAGGCGGGCGCCCCCGCCGTCCCGATATTGAGGAAGAGGTGCACGGTCCCGGCGAGGGTACCGCCGCCTTCCCCCACGAGCAGGTCCGCGAGCCCGTCGCCGTTCCAGTCGGCGAAACAGGGCACTGAGTAGCCGCTGACCTGCAGGTCGACGCCACCCGCCTGGACCAGGGATTCGGCGCCGAGGCTGAGGATCAAGGCCGGGGCATTCCCCACCGCGAGCGCGAGGGTCAGCCCGGCGAGAGCGAGGACTGCAATTGCACGTCGCATGCGGCACGCTCCTTGGCGGCCGCGGGGCAATGAGGGTGCCAAGAGCATAGCACCCCCGAGCCGAAAGGGGAATCAAAACAGGGGCAGGGCCTGCAGCAGGACGACACTGCGATCCGCCACGCGATAGGCGCCGCCCGGCAACGCGGGCGCGGCCGGCGGCAGGCGCAGGTCCTCGCCCGGCGGCAGGCTGGTGTCGAGCACGCGATGCCAGGCCGCGCCCGGGCCCGGCGGCGGCAGCGCGAAGTCCAGCGGCTCCCGCCAGGCGTTGAGGCACAGGTGCAGGCGCTCGCCCTCGCGCTCGCGGCTCAAGGTGAAGGCCAGGCTGCGCGAGCTGGGCGACCAGTCGGGCTGGCCCAGGCGCACGCCGTGCCACTGGATCAGCGTGCCGCCCGCGCCGTCCTCGCGCCAGAAGCGCTCGTCCCGGAAGACGGCCAGGCTGCGCGCATAGGCCGCGAGCTCGCGCACGAAGGCATGCAGCGGCGCCTGGCCCGTCAGGGCCGACCAGTCGAGCCAGGCGAGCGCATTGTCCTGGCAGTAGGCGTTGTTGTTGCCCTGCTGGCTGCGGTCGAGCTCGTCCCCCATCGAGAGCATCGGCGTGCCCTGCGCGCAGAGCAGCAGGGCGAGGAAGTTGCGCTGCTGCCGCGCGCGCAAGGCGAGGAGCTGCGGGTCTGTGCTCGCCCCCTCGACGCCGCAGTTCGCGCTGTAGTTCTCGTTCGTGCCGTCGCGATTGCCCTCGCCGTTCGCCTCGTTGTGCTTCTGGGCGTAGCTGACGAGGTCGGCCAGCGTGAAGCCGTCGTGACAGGTGACGAAGTTGATGCTGCGATTCGCCTCGAGCGCGGGATTCGCATAGAGGTCGGGGCTGCCGGCCATGCGTAGCGCCACGGCCTTGGCGAAGCCGGCGTCGCCGCGCAGGAAGCGGCGCAGGTCATCGCGAAAGGGCCCGTTCCACTCAGCGAAGCGCTCGCCCGTGAAGGAGCCCACCTGGTAGAGCCCCGCCGCGTCCCAGGCCTCGGCGATCAGCTTGCTGCCGGCGAGCACGGGATCCGAGTCGATGGACCAGAGGATGGGCGCGTTCTCGCGCGGCTTGCCCTTGCCGTCGCGGCTGAGCACCGAGGCGAGGTCGAAGCGAAAGCCGTCCACGTGCATCTCGGCGGTCCAGTAGCGCAGGCAGTCGAGGATGAGGTGGCGCATCACCGAGTGGTTCGCGTTGATCGTGTTGCCGCAGCCGGTGAAGTTGGCATAGCGCGCGGGCGTCTCGCCGGCGATGTAGTAGGCGCCGTTGTCCAGGCCCTTGAAGGAGAGCGTGGGGCCGCGCTCGTCGCCCTCGGCCGTGTGGTTGAAGACGACATCGAGGATCACCTCGATGCCGGCCTTGTGCAGGGCCTTCACCATGTCGCGGAACTCGTCGACCGGCCCCAGCGGATCGCGGCGCGAGCTGTAGGGCCCGTGCGGTGCGAAGAAGGCCAGCGGGCTGTAGCCCCAGTAGTTGATGCGGCCGGGTGGAGCGTCCAGCGGGTCGAAGTGCTGCACGGGCAGCAGCTCCACTGCCGTGACGCCGAGATCCTGCAGGTAGGGGATCTTCGCGATCAGGCCGGCATAGGTGCCGCGCAGCGCGGGCGGCAGCCCCGCGCTCTCGCTGCGCGTGAAGCCGCCCACGTGCAGCTCGTAGATCAGCGTCTCGCCGTAGGGACGCAAGAGCGGCCGATCGCCCTCCCAGTCGTAGCCGCGCGCGTCGACGACCACTCCGCGCAGGGCCTGCGCGCAGTTGTCGCCGGGACGGATCGCTGCGACGCGGTCGTAGGCGGCCCCCATCACGAC
>VGXI01000316.1 GCA_016873475.1 bacterium
CCCCACCGGCGATCGAAGTGCAGCACGTGCGAGGCGGCTGTGAGATTGAGGCCCAGACCGCCAGCCTTGAGGGACAGCACGAAGAAGGGCACGGCCTCGTCCTCCTGGAATCGCCGCACCAGGTCCCGCCGCTTCGCCACCGCGGTCTCGCCGTGCAGCACCAGCCCGGGCCGGCCGAAGACATCGCCCAGAAAGGACGCCAGCGGCGCGGTCACCTCGCGAAACTGCGTGAAGACGAGCGCCTTCTCCTGCCTGGCGGCGATCACCTCGGTCAATTCGCGCAGGCGGGACCACTTGCCGCTGTCCGCCTCCGCCCAGGTGCCGTCGCCCAGCCACTGCGAGGGATGGTTGCAGATCTGCCTGAGCCGCATCAGCGAAGCGAGCACCAAGCCCTTGCGCTCGATCCCCGCCTCGGCGCTCACGAGCTTCGCGGCCAGCTCCCTCACCGCCTGCTCGTAGAGCGCTGCCTGCCTGCGGCTGAGCGGGCAGTAGGTCTTGAGCTCGGTCTTGTCGGGCAAGTCTGCGATGATGGCCTTGTCGGTCTTGAGCCGGCGCAGGATATAGGGCCGCACCAGCTCGCGCAGGGGGCCATAGGCATTGTGGCTGCGCTCGTCGAGGCGGCGAGCGTAGACGCTGAACTCCTTGCTTGAGCCGAGCAAGCCCGGGTTGATGAAATCGAAGAGGGACCACAGGTCGCCAAGCCGGTTTTCGATCGGCGTTCCTGTCAGAGCGATCCGCGCCTGCGCCTGGAGCTGCTTGACGGCCCGCGTCTGCTTGGCGCCCGGGTTTTTGATCGCCTGCGCCTCATCGAGGATCGCCAGGCGCCAGGGTGTGGCCGTCAGCCAGGGAACGCGCAGGAGCGTGCCGTAGCTCGTGATCACCAAATCGACTCCCGCGAGCCGCCGGCGGGGCAGGGTCCTTAGTTCCTCCGCCGGCATGAACGAGGGATGGGCGACGAGGGCCTTGAGTCCGGGCGTGAAACGCTCGATTTCGGACACCCAGTTGGCGAGTAGAGAGGCCGGCGCTACCAGCACGTTCGGCCGCTTTCGTCCGCTCTCGCTCCGCCGCAGCGCCAGCAGCAGGGCGAGCACCTGGACGGTCTTGCCGAGGCCCATGTCGTCGGCGAGACAGGCGCCCAGGCGGAGCCGGGCCAGCAGGTACAGCCAGCGCAGGCCGACCGACTGGTAGGGCCGCAGCGTGCCGTGCAGCTCGCGACCCGGTTCGAGCGCCGCCAGTGCCTCGGGCGCACGCAGGCCCCTCAGCGTTTCCGCGAGCCAAGGTCCGGCGACAACCCGCGACCACTCGCGATCGTCGTCGTCCGCCGCCTTTCCTCCCAAGTCCGTGCCCGCGAGCAAGCGCATCGCCTCGGCGAAGGAGAGGCCGCCCGCCCGCGCGAGCCGCGCGGCCGCCTGGAAGCGGTCCATCATCGCCGCGAGGCGCTCGCGGTCGATCTCGACCCACTGGCCGCGGAGGAGGGCGAGGCCGTCCGCCCCGGCCAGGATCGCCTTGACTTCGGCCGCGCTCAGCTTGCGGCCATCGAGCGTCAGCTCCATGCTGAAGTCGAGCAGGGCATCGGCGCCCAGCAGAGAAGGGGCCTTCGCGCCCACCGTGGCCGTTACCTGCGGCCGCGGCGGCCGTCCCGCCCGCCAGCCAGCGGGCATGCGCACGATGATCCCGGCGCGTTCGAGCATCTCAGTAGCGGTGAGAAGTCGGAAAGCCTCCGCGGACGACCAGCGCAGGGGGTGGTAGAGCTCCCCGCTGTCGACCATCGTCTTGAGCCAGTCGCATTGCGCGGCTGCGCGCTGCACCGGCAAGAGCAGCGAGAGCAGCTTGTCCCGGTTGCGGGTGCCGGCGTACTCGCGCAAGGCATCACCGAGGGGAAGGTGCTGGGCCTTGCCCTGCGCCGTCAGGCGATGGGTGTAGGTCGCGAGGAAGGCGAATGGGGCCAGCGAATCCGGGCGATTCTCGGCAAGGTGAAAATGCACCCGTCCGACCCGGTGCCACTCGGGGCTCAGGCGAGCGAGGAAGTCCGCCAGCGGGACCTTCGCTGCCGCCAGTTCGGCGGTGAAGGCTTCGCCGAGTGCCGTCCAGAGCGTGCCCAGGACCTCGGCGCTCAGGTACTCGGCGCCCTGCATCGGCGGTGCCGCGGCGGCCAGCGTAGCGAGCTCCGCCGCCGGTGGGGGCGCCACCGCCGGCCGGCCTTCGTCGAGTGCGGGACTCGTGCACAGGGCGGTGACGAAGCGGCCAGCGAACTCGCGCCAGTAGCCGAAGGCCGGAGGCATGGGCTGGCCAAGCTCCGCGGCGCCCAGTCGCAGGAGTCCGTGCCCACTGCTGCGCGCGAAGGCGGCGCTGAGGCGCGCAGCGAGCGCGGGCTCCAGCGCCACGTCGCCCGTTGCCGCGAGCAGGAGCCGCCCCTGCGGTGTCAGGTATGGGGTCAGCGGTAGGGGTCGCTCATCCTTCTCTACGGCGTTCCTAGTGCTCAGCGTCGATCTCTTCCTTCAGCCGGTGGATGTGCCCGCGGCCCATGCCGCGCACCGTGCAGCCCAGGCGCAGGTAGGCGCGGATCTTCTCGTCGTCGAGCAGGTTGAAGGCGTCCACCACGAGGCAGGGCCCGCCGACCGCGCGCACCACGCGCTCGGGCTCGAGCGCCAGGTACTCGGCGTGGCGCGCGGCGAGGATCACCCCCTGCGCGCCGCGCAGGGCCGTGTTGAGGTCGCGCTGCACGCGCAGCTCGGTAAGGCGCTCCTGGTTGCGGAAGGGA
>VGXI01000317.1 GCA_016873475.1 bacterium
CCAGACGCCCCCCAGCCCACCGACGACCTCGGCTTCAGCTATCGCACGCGCAAGGGCGGCGAGGTCGAGCTGCTCCACCATGGCCGCCTCGCGACCACCCTGCGCGGCGCCGTCGCGCTCGACTTCCTGGCCGAGCTGGAGTCCTGCACCGATGCCGCGGCCCAGCAGCTCATGGCCCGCCTCACCGGCAACTACAAGCGCGGCAACGAGCGCACGGCCCGCAATCACCCCCGCAATCGCCGCTGAGCCACCCGCCCCCGGGGGGTGGCCAGTCCTGGGCACTTCAGCCGCCGCCGCTTGGCAGGGCCCCTTGTTAAGACTTCGGTGCCGAAGTCTTAACAGCGCGCCTCCCAATGCAACTCGGCTGAAGACAACCGCGCGCACACGCTGCCTCTCTCCTTCCCTCAAGGAGAGATCGCCCCTGCATTCGCCTTGAACGAAGGAGAAGCGGCGAACCGTGACCAGAGCCCCGCTGGGCCACCCGCCCCCGGGGGCGTCTCGCCCCCTATCTCGATTCCGACATCCTGCCGCTACCAAGCCATTGCTAACCGGTCGGCGGCTCGGTAGTCTCCGCTCGCTCTTGTGCTCGACGAACGGAGGGATCCGATGGCGCCGGTGGTCTACCACGAAGGGCGATTCCCGCCCACGGCACTCGACTGGGAGCGCTTGATCCCGCTGCTCGGGCCTGCCGCCGCCGCGGTTGCACGCTACGACGGCATGCTGGCTGCCGTGCCGAACCCCAGCGTCTTGCTGGCTCCCTTGAGCACCCAGGAAGCGGTCTTGTCCTCCCGCATCGAGGGAACCCAAGCGACGATGGGTGAGGTGCTGGAGTTCGAAGCCGGGCAGGCGGCGTCCCCCGAGCGGCGGGAGGACATCCATGAGGTGCTCAACTACCGCGCCGCGATGCGCGAGGCCGAGCGCCTCCTGGTCACCCTGCCCCTCTCGCTGCGCGTGATCCGCGAAGCCCACAAGGTTCTGCTTGCCGGCGTTCGCGGCGAGAACAAGGCACCCGGCGAGTACCGGCGCGGGCCGAATTGGATCGGGCCGCCGGGTTGCGCGATCGAGAACGCGCACTTTGTACCGATCGGCGCCGACAAGCTCGAGGACGCGTTGAGTCGCTGGGAGCGCTACGCCCATGATGACGCGCCGGACCGACTCGTCCAGCTCGCCATCCTGCACGCGGAGTTCGAGGCCCTGCATCCTTTCCTCGACGACAACGGTCGCTTGGGCCGGATGCTCGTGCCGCTGTTCCTCTGGCAGGCTGGGCTGATCCGCCGGCCGACCTTCTACATCAGCGCCTACTTCGAGGCCCGGCGCGACAGCTATTACGACGGCCTGCTCTCCGTCTCCCGGGACGACAACTGGACCGGGTGGATCCGGTTCTTCCTTGAGGCCATCCGCGCTCAGGCGGAGGACAACCTAGCCAAGGCCCAGGGGATCCTCGCGCTGTATGAGGAGATGAAGCAGCGGGTCCCCGAGATGACCCGATCGCGTTTCGCCATTCTCGCGCTCGACTGGATCTTCGAGCGGCCGATCTTCAGGAGTTCGGACTTCGTGGATTCGGCGGGGATTCCACGCCCGACCGCGAAACGCTTCCTCGGCGTCTTGCAGGACGGCGAGGTGCTGCGGACCCTCGCAGAAGGAAGTGGCCGTCGGGCAGCGGTTCTTGCCTTCCCTGCCCTCCTTAACATTGCCGAAGGGCGGGAAGTCCTTTGATGCGCATGCATTGCAGGCAAGCTGCTTTGTCGCTCACTTAGGCCAAGAAAGTGATCCACAACCGCCTTTGTGGCGAACGCTTGAGCCGCTTCGTGGGGCGACTCCGCCTCCTATCGCTTGCGATTCCAACATCCTGCAACCATTGAACCATTGATTGCGGGTCTCAAGCTCGGTATTCTGCGCGCCGTAACCGCCGCCGGCCCGTCCGGCCCGACCTAACCCAAGACCCGCCCGCAGGATCGGCATGCCCTCTGCCCCCGAGCATCGCGAGGACGCCCCCAGCGCGCAGCCGACCGCAGCCCCCGCGGCCTGCGCGCTCCCCGGCCTCGCGACGCCTAACGAGGAGCAGCGCGCCGCCTGGATGGCCGCCCTCGCCGTCCACCGCTGCATTCACTGCGCGGGCGATCTCGGCAAGGGCTGGCGCACCGAGGACGGCCCCTTCTGCTGCCGCGGCTGCCGGGCCGTCTACGAGCTGCTCCACGGCGAGGGCCTGACGCGCTACTACGACCTCCGCCAGGGCCCGCAGGCCCCCGTGCCCACCCTGCGCCCGGACAGCTTCGCCTGGCTGGACCGTCTCCTCGCTGAGGAAGGGGAGCGCGCCGCGGCCGGACCCGCCGGCCAGGCTGCCGCCACCGCCACAGCCGAACCCGCCCCCGGGGGCGGCCGCGCGTCCGGCCCCGCCGCGGCCGCCGGAGCCACCGCCGCCGCGGGAGCCGACCCGCTGCGCCTCACCCTCGACATCCAGGGCGTCCACTGCGCCGCCTGCGTCTGGCTGCTCGAGGAGCTCTTCCAGCGCGAGCCGGGCGGCGTCGAGCTGCGCATCAACCCCTCGCTGGGCAGCGTGGACCTCACCTGGAACCCCGCCGCGGGCGAGCTCAAGCACTACTTCGCCGAGGTGGAGCGCTTCGGCTACCGCCTCGGCCCCTCGCGCAAGAGCCCCGCGCCGCGCTCGCGCGCGCTGCTCTTCCGCATGGCGGTGTGCATCGCCCTCGCCATGAACGTGATGATGTTCACGCTCAGCCTCTACTTCGGCC
>VGXI01000318.1 GCA_016873475.1 bacterium
GAAGCCTGCGTCGGCTGATCCTTTTCGGGTACGACAAGGCCGCCGACTCCGTGGTGGTCGGCCCGGTGGGCTTCAAGAAAAGCGCCGCGCCGAACGTCCTGGAGTACGGCGGCGAGACGGTCGTGCTCAAGCGCCGCCGGGGCCGGCTGACCGCGCGGAAGGTCAAGATCGCGCCGCGGCCGTACATGGCCCCAGCGCTGGCGAAGGAGCGGCCCAATCTGCCGCTCCTGTGGCGCAACTCGATCAGGAAAGGTGACTGACCGTGGCGGACACGCGTGGCATCCGAGCCGGACGGGCCTTCGTTGAGCTGGGTGTCAGCGACAAGCTGTCGGCCGGCCTGAAAGCGGCCCAGAAGAAGCTCGAGGCCTTCGGTGCGGGGCTGCGGTCCATCGGCACGAAGCTCGCCGGCATCGGCGTCGCCGCCGTTACGGCGTTGCTCGGCACCGCCAAGGCGTTCTCCGACACCGGGGACGTGCTCGACAAGATGAGCCAGCGGACGGGCGTGAGCGTCGAAGCACTCAGCGAGCTCGGCTACGCCGCCGATCTCTCCGGCACGGACATGGAGACGCTCGAGAACGGCCTCCGCGTCATGCAGAAGTCGCTCGTGGAGGCCGCCAAGGGGTCGCAGGGGACGAACGAAGCGCTCGGGCTGCTGGGTCTGACCGTCGCCGACCTGGCGAAGTTGTCGCCGGATGAGCAGTTCAAACTGCTCGCCGACCGGATCTCCAAGGTGCAGGACCCGGCCCTGCGGGCGTCCCTGGCGATGGAGCTCTTCGGCAAGGCGGGGACGAAGCTGCTGCCGCTCATGGCGGACGGGGCCGCGGGCATCAACGAGATGCAGGAGCAGGCCCGCAAACTCGGGCTGACCGTGAGCACGCAGACCGCCCGCGACGCCGCCGAACTCAACGACGCCCTGGGCACGCTGTGGAAGGTGCTCAAGCAGGGTGTGTTCACGATCGGCGGGGCGCTCGCGCCCACCATCCAGGAACTCACCGAGCGGATCACGCGCGTGGTCGTCAGCGCCACGGCCTGGATCAAGGAGAACAAGGACCTGGTCGTGTGGGCGCTGAAGGTCGCGGCCGCCGTCGCCGTCGCGGGCGTGGCCATCATTGCTCTCGGGTACATCGTCTCGGGGATCGGCGCGGCCCTGGGCCTCGTTGCCGGGATCATCGGCGGCATCGGTACGGCGTTTGGCCTGATCGGTGCCGCCATCGGCGCGATCCTCTCGCCGGTCGGCCTGGTCATCGCCGCGATCGTCGCGCTGGGCGGCGTGCTGGTGGTCGCCACCGGCGCCGGCGGTGAGGCCCTCGCGTGGTTGGGCGAGCAGTTCACGGCGCTGCGGGAATGGGTGTCCAAGGTCGTGGGCGGGATCGCCGACGCCCTGGCCGCCGGCGACATCGCCCTCGCGGCCGAGATCCTGTGGCTCTCGCTCAAGGTCGTCTGGCAGCAGGGCGTGGCGGCGCTGAACAAAGCGTGGCTGGGGGCCAAGGAGTTCTTCGTCTCCACCGCGTACTCCATGTGGTACGGCGCGCTGGCGGCCGCCGAGATCGTGTTCCACGCCCTCGAGGTCGGCTGGATCGAGACGGTCGCGTTCCTCTCCAAGACCTGGACCAACTTCGCCACCGGCTTCCAGATGATCTGGGAGCAGGCATCGTCCTGGGTTGCCAAGCGGATGCTGGAGATCCAGGGGCTCTTCGACTCCGGGCTCGACGTGGACGCCGCGAAGAAGGCCGTGGACCAGCAGCTCGAGTCGCGGCTGGTGGAGCTGGAGAACGCGGCCCAAGAGACCGCGGCCGCACGAGAGAAGGAACGGGCCGCCGAGCGTGAGCAGGCGTCGGCCATCCACGAGGCGACGCTCGCCGCCATCGGCCAGGACTTCGAGGACGCCCAGAAGGCCCTCAGGGACAAGACCGAAGCCGGGCTCGCGGAATCGCAGGCCGCCTTGGACGCCGCGAAGCAGAAACTCGCCGACGCCATCGAGCAGGCCCGCCAGAAGCGCGAGGCGGCGGACGCGGAGCGCGGCCTGGGGGGGCGGAAGACGCCGCAGGACCTCATGGCCGAGTTCGAGGACCGCCTGTCGGGGCTCGGCGATGTGATGGCCAAGGGGATCAGCGTGACGGGCACGTTCAACGCCGCCGGCGCGGCCGGCCTGGGTGGTGGCGATGCGGCGGAACGGACGGCCCGCGCGAGCGAGCAGACGGCCAAGAACACCAAGCGTCTCGTGGACGCGATGGGTACGGGCGGGCTGGCGTTCACCTGAACGGAGTGACGAGTGCCGATCGAGGTGCGTGAGAAGTTCGATTCGCGGCGGCTCACCAAGGGGCAGAACCCCTCGGCGGAGCTGGCGTACATCGTCCTCGGCACCGACGACGACATCGCCGCACGAACAATGTTGGAGGACGGACCGGCAACACGAGAGCCAACGCGACGACTACGGCTTCTTCAGCTCTGCCTTGAGCGAGACCTCGCCAGCAGCGAACACACGGAGCTCTCGCTTGAAAGTCTCGTATCCGTCTTTCTTGACCTCGATCACATGAACGCCCTCGGACAGCTTCAGATTTGCTGGGGCGTTGCCGACGAACAGACCATCGACATAGATGTCGGCGCCTTCAACGGACGCGCTCACGATCACAGTGCCCGTTTGTTGTCCCCCGGGCTGTGCGGCTCCCGGGATCACGACCGTTTGCTGTTGCTGTTGTTGCTGCTGTTGATTCCCCGCCTCGACCTTCGGCCGATCAGGCAGAAAAA
>VGXI01000319.1 GCA_016873475.1 bacterium
CGTGCAAAGCCAGGATCTCTACCTGGGCCTGGACGTGTTCAAGGGCTTCGGCGAGCGCGAGGGCTATGCCCAGCTCTGCGGCAATCTCGTCGACGCCAGCGGCAAGCCGGTTTTCCCCGCCTACCGGGTTTTCACCTACGGCGGCAAGAAGCTAGGCGTGCTCGGGGTGACGGATCCCCGTCTGCAGCACGGGGTGGAGAAGTTGCCGGAGGGCTTCAAGTTCGCCGACCCGGCGCCCGCGATCGCCGAGGGCGTGCGCGCCCTGCGCGAGCGCGAGGGCTGTGCAGCGGTGGTTCTGCTCTATGGCGGCCGCCGGGAGCAGGCACTGGAGACCTGCAAGACGCTTCAGGGCGTGGACCTCGTCTTCTTCGGCAACGCGACGATCAGCCAACGCGTGCCAGCGGAGACCGAATCCGGGATCCCCGTCTACACGGCGGGGAACCGGGGCAAGGACTTCGGCGAGATCCTACTCACCATGAAGGACGACGGGTCCGTATCGCTCTCGCCGATGCAGATCCACGAGCTGGACAAGAACTACGTCGAGGATCCGGCGGTAGCCGCGCGGGTGGCGGCGCTCAAGTCCGAGCTCGAGGTCGAGAAGCAGCGGGCGCAACTCATCGAGCAGTTGGCGCGCGAGTACAGCGAGACGGCCGCGACGGACACTTACCTGGGCACGGAAACCTGCAAGCGCTGTCATGCGACCGAGGTGGAGAGCTTCCTGCAAACGGCCCACGCGCACGCCATGGTCAGCCTGGAGCAGAAGTTCGAGGACAACAACCCGGACTGCGTGAGCTGTCATGTGACGGGCTGGCAGGAGCCGGGTGGCTACGGGCTCGACGCCGTCAATCGCAACAAGCTGGGGGGCGTCCAGTGCGAGGCCTGCCACGGCTATGGGACGGCGCACGCGCGCAATCTGCTGGCGGCGGCCGATCCGGCGGCGATGTGCCTGCGCTGTCACGACCAGGCCAACAGCCCCAACTTCGACTTCGCGAAGTACTGGGAGCGGATCAAGCACTAGGGGGGCCGTGCGGATGCGGCGTCTGGCCGGCGCGGCGGCGCTACTCCTGATCAGTCTGGAAGCCCGGGTGGGGACCGCTGGCTTCCCCACGCCGGGCTTCTTCATGGAATTCCGCGTCGAGGCCTTCAGCGAGGGGCGGCGCCGCGAAGAGCGCTTCCGGCTCCTCGTTGCGGAGGATCTCGGCGGCGAGCGGCGGCTGCTCACCCTGACGGTGGACGGCGGGGCGGCGTATCGGGCCGTCTACCTGTCCGGTCCAGGCGAGGCAGGGCCCTTCGCCCGCGCGCGTTTCGAACGCGTCGAGAGCCGCGAGAACGGCCACTGGCAGCCGTTGGCGCTCGATGAGATCGAGCTGCTGACGACCCTCACGGGCATGCAGGAGCGCCTCGCTGCCGGCCGCGCCGAGGCCGACAGCACCTTCAGCATCGGCGGTCGCCAGTGGCCCGCCCAGCGCTACGCGCTCGCGGACAGCAGCGAGAGCACGCAGCGCAGCGCCAGTGTCGCACTGACGCGGCAGATCGTGTCCCGCGGCCGGGCCTGGGTCTGCGCCGCGCTACCCTTCGGCGGCTGGGTGCGCTTCGAAGAGGAGCGGACGGCGCGCAAGGTCTCCGAGTTCGGCGGCCGCCGCTACGTCAGCGCGCCCGAGACGAGCCGGGAGGTCTGGACGCTCGTCGGCGTTGGCGAGCGCGCGGCCAATAAGTAAAGCTCTCCCGCAGCGCCCTCGCCGCCCCGTGCGGCGAGGGTGCGCACCCGCCCTTGCCCCCGCCGCCACGCAGAGCACCTCCGGACCCGCAATCCTCTTGACACCATGTTGACGATCGCGTAGGGTGCGTACTACCTGTGGGGGCCTCATCGCCTACCCGCGGGGAGAGGATACCACATGTAGGGTGAGAGAGATCACCCCGCGACGAGTCTTACTCAAAGGGAAGGGTGAGCCGATGAGTAATACGAATCCGGGCGTTGTCACGTCGACCTTCCTGGAACGTGATCTGGATTCAACTAAGAAATACGTGAAGTACCACAAACTTCTCGCCAAGGCCGAGAAAGAGGGGCGTATCGACGGACGCTATGTCTGTCCGGTGTGCGGCATGCGCTACATGGTCTGGGACGAGGCCGACACCTGCTGCAAGCAGATGCCAGGCATGAAGTAGGCCGGTCCGCGCAGAGAGGGATTCCGATGAAGCAGTACTGCTCCGTTTGCAAGGACCACCTGGAGATGGCGGTGGTGGAGGAAGGCGGAGAGGACGAGGTCACTTGGCTCAAGTGTCCGCGCTGCAAGGGAATCCTGCCGCACATGAAGCTGGAGGGGGAGGAGGAGCTAGCGCCGGCGCCGATCGTGGAGACTTTCACGCTCGCGAGCATCGACACCAAGTCGGTCCACGAGTACGAGCCCTCGCGGGACTATGCGGTGGGTGACGTCATCTACCATCGGTCCTGGAATGACTATGGCCGCGTGGTGGAGAAGATGATCCTCCCCGGGGACCGCCATGCGATCAGAGTGCAGTTCCTCAACCAGGGCGACGTCAACCTGCTCGAGGACGTCAAGCACGGCGGCTGAGCGCCGACGCCGTGGCGGTCGGCGCGCAGCCTGCCTGCTTCTGCTGCTGCTCGCCACGCCGGTTTCCGCTCGCCTGCTCCAGAGCGAGGGCGTTCTGGACAGCCAGGCCGCGCTGCCGCCGGACACGCGTCGCCTCGAGTTCGGCTCGAGCTACTTCGGCGCACC
>VGXI01000320.1 GCA_016873475.1 bacterium
CACGGGGAGGCGGCCTTCCCAGGCTCGCGCCGCCTGCCAGGCCCCATTCAGGGCTGCGCCCAGCCCGTAGAGCAGGCCCAGGGGCGCGAGCAGGCGCCCCGCCGGCCCGGGGGGGCGTTCCCAGCAGCGGCGGGCGTCCGTGAGCGGAAGCATCAGGCCTCCGGGGCCGGCGGAATCACCGGCCGGCCGAGTTCGCCGTCCAGGGCATCCGTGAAGCGGCGCAGCCGCTCCTGCAGTGCGCGGCGTGCGCATTCCAGCGCCGGCCCGTCCAGCTCCCGCGGCAGCAGTTCGGCCTCGCCGTAGCGCAGGACGAGGCGCTGCCCGGGCCAGGGCAGCAGGGTGCGGTCCCAGCTCGCGAAGGCGCGCAGGCGCCGACTTGCCACCGCCACCGGCACCACCGGACAGCCCGAGAGCGCGGCCAGCTGGAGCGCGCCCGCGTGCAGGTGCCCGCGCGGACCGCGGGGGCCGTCCACGGTGAGGGCGACGTCGTGGCCGGCGCGCAGGCCCTGGAGCAGTCGCCTGAGCCCCGCGGCGCCGCCGCGGCTGCCCGAGCCCGCCGGCATCCCGTAGCCCAGGCGGCGGTTCACGGCTGCGATGAGCTGCCCGTCCCGGCTGCCGCTGCGCAGCACCTGGATGCCCCGCCCGCGGTGGGTGTAGGAGAGCATCAGCATCCGGTTGTGCCAGAAGACGTAGATCAGCGCCCCGCTAGGGCTGGTGGCGCGGGCCGCCGCCAGCGCGGCGCGGTCCTCGGCGACCCGCCAGGTGGCACCCAGGCCCCGCAGGAGGGCTGCGAGCAGCGCGGCCAGCCACTCGAGCCGGCGCCGCTCGCCCGCGTCCAGCCGGTCTTCGCCCGCATCCCAGTGCCCCTTCACGGCCGCCCTTCCCCGAGCAGCGCCTCCGCCAGCGCCGCCACCCGCTCGCCGCAGCCGGGGCTGCCCAGCCGCTCGCGCAGGCGCGTGAAACCGGCCTGCTGGGCCGCGCGCTCGGGCCCGTCCCGCAGGAGCGGCGCCAGGGCGCCCGCGAGGCGCGGCGCGCTGAGATTGCCCTGCACGAGCTCGGGCACGAGGTCTTCGCCGGCGACCAGGTTCGCCAGCGCGATGCGCTCCAGGCGCACGAGGCGCCGCGCGAGCTGGTAGTTGACGAGGCCCGTCCGGTAGACGACGACCATCGGCAGGCCGGCGACGGCCGTCTCCAGCGTGGCCGTGCCGCTGGCCACCACCGCCGCCCCCTGGCGCGCGAGAAAGCTCGCGCTCTCTTCGCGGCAGCGCCGCGGCTGGATCGGCGCCCCCGCCAGCAGGCGCTCGTAGAGCGCGGCCGGCAGTCCGGGCGCCTCGAGCAACTCCACGCTGAGCGCGGGCAGCTCGCGCTGCAGCCGGGCGGCCGCGGCCAGCATGACGCCCAGCAGGCGTTCGACCTCCTGGGCGCGGCTGCCCGGCAGGAGCGCGAGCCGCGGCAGGGCCGCCGCGGGCGCCAGCGGCCGCGGGCTCTCCAGCAGCGGATGGCCCACGAACTCGCCCCGCACGCCGCGCGCCGCCAGCCACGTCGCCTCGAAGGGCAGGATGAGCGCGAGGCGGTCGACGTCGCGGCGCAGAGCCGCCACGCGCCCCTCGCCCCAGGCCCAGACCTGCGGCGCGATGAAGTAGAGCACGGGCAGGCCGGCGCGCCGGGCGCGGGCGGCCAGGCGCAGGTTGAAGCCGGGGAAGTCCACGGGCAGGAAGAGGTCGATCGCCCCGGAGCCGAGGAGATCGCCCAGCGCCCGCAGGCGGCCGCGCAGCGCGGGCAGGCGCCGCAGCACCTCGGCGAAGCCCATGACCGCGAGCTCACGGTAGTGCACGAGCAGCTCGGCGCCAGCGGCCTGCATGCGCTCGCCGCCCGTGGCGAGCAGGCGCCAGTCGGGGTGCCGGCGCCGGAGCGCGGCCACCACCGCCGCGCCCGCCTGATCGCCGCTCGCCTCGCCGGCCGTGATGAGCAGAGTGCGCGGGCGCCCGGGCTCAGCCGCCACGCTCGACCGCCTCGAGGATGCGCAGCGCGAGGGCGAGGGCGCGCAGGCCGTCCTCGCCGCTGACGGGCACGGGCTGCCCGGCGGCGACCGCGCGCGTGAAGGCTTCCAGCTCCAGGCGCAGCGGCTCCGCCTTGACGACCGGCACCGGCACCAGCTCGACGAGATCCTCCAGCTGCAGCGCGGCCAGGCCCTCCGGCGCGGCCTGCGCGGCCGCCACCCGCGGCCCGAAGTCCGCGGCCTTCCGGATGAACTCGACCTGGCCCGCGAGGAGGTCGATGGCGAGGTAGCCGTCGGCCTGGAAGACGCGCAGCTTGCGCATGCGTTCGCGGCTGATCCGGCTCGCCGTGATGTTCGCCACGCAGCCGCCCGCGAAGCGCAGCCGCGCATTCGCGATGTCGACGCCGCCGGTGAGCACCGAGCTGCCGCTCGCGGCGAGGTCGACGACCGCCTCGCCGATCACCATCGCGAGCAGATCGATGTCGTGGATCATCAGGTCGAGGACGACGGCGACGTCCGCCCCGCGCGCCACGAAGGGCGCGAGGCGATGGCTCTCGACGAAGCGCGGCCCGTGCAGGTGCGGCAAGGCCGCCAGCATCGCCGGGTTGAAGCGCTCGACGTGGCCCACCATCAGCTGGCGCCCCCGCCGCGCCGCCTCGGCGACGATCGCCTCGCCCGCGGCCAGGTCCTCCGCCAGGGGCTTCTCGACGAGCAGGTGG
>VGXI01000321.1 GCA_016873475.1 bacterium
GCTCGCGCAGGGCGCGCACGCCCTCGGCGATCACGGGCGCCGGGTCGGCGAACTTGAAGCCCTCCGGCAACTTCTCCACCCCGTGCTGCAGACGGGGATCCGTCACCCCGAGCACGCCTAGCTTCTTGCCGCCGTAGGTGAAGACCCGGTAGGCGGGGAAAACCGGCTTGCCGCTGCCGTCGACGAGATTGCCGCAGAGCTGGGCATAGCCCTCGCGCTCGCCGAAGCCCTTGAACACGTCCAGGCCCAGGTAGAGATCCTGGCTTTGCACGCCGGTCGCGCTCAGGCCCATATCGCCGAGCAGATCCATCAACAGGAGCGACTGCCGCTCCCACTGTCGGTCCTTCTGATTGGAGATGTTGTCCCCCCCGCTCAGGATCAGGACGTTCTCGTTTTCCTCACGGAGGGTCGCGATGAGCGCTGCCCGCCGGGCAGCGCCGCCTTTCTGCTTGCTCTTTCAGCCACACTCGTCGAGCTCGCCGACGGCACGGGTCTCGTAGCCGATGACCACGTCGACGTCGGCGAGCGCGGCGCGCACGGTCAGCGCGGCATTCGCGAGGAGGAGCAGGCTACTCCAGAGCAGGCGCGTTCGCAGATGGCGCATTCTCGCCGGTTCTCCTTTGCTGCTGGCGGCCCCGCAGGGCTCAGCCGTTGTAGCGATCCTTCAGGCTCTTGCCCGCGGCAAAGACGGGCTGCCGGCTCGCGGCGATCGGGATCTCCTCGCCCGTGCGCGGATTGCGGCCCGTCCGCGCCTTTCGCGAGCGCAATTCGAAGGTGCCGAATCCGGTGATCTGCACCTTCTCGCCGCTGTCGAGCGCATTGGCGATGACGCCGTTGCGCGGATCCGTGGCGAAGAGCGCATCCACCGCGCTGCGCGCATCCTTGCGGCTGAGGCCGCTGGCTTCTGCAAGCCGGTCGGCGAGTTCCGCCCTGTTCATCGCGATGCCTCCGCGCGTTCGATCACGTGCAGCGATCGTGCCTAGAAACCACCGAACCCAGCGTTGCGGTCGCCCGACTCGATCTTGATATCCTCAGGATGGGCCTTCAGATAGATGCGGAAATAGTACTGCTCCCGTCCCTGGAAGACAAGCCGCGAGAAGCTGGCTTCCCAGCAGTGCAGATCGCGCGTCAGGTGGATCGACTGCGTGCCGAGAACGCCGTCCGCGAGATTCAAGCTGGTTCGATAGTCAAGGCTCCAGTTCTCCGTTAGATCGAGCCGGCCGCCGACGTTGATCGTGGGGCTGGGCGCACTCGCAGGGGTGCGGTTCAATGTGAAGCTCGTGGATAGGTTCCAGCGCTGCGCTCCATTCGGGCTCGCCGCCGCGCCACCCGCCGCCGACGGCTCGCTCTCGCGCAGCGGCGCGTTCGGGTCGAAGGCATCCGGTGCCGGCGCGGCCGGCGCTGCCGGCGTCGCGCCTTCGCGCTCGAGCACCAGATTCCGTTGCTGCTCGTTGCGCTCGACGTTGCCGTAGCGGAAGCTCCCGCTCAGGCTCAGACTCCCCGAGAAGGTGGTGCTGAGCTTCTCGCCCTCGTTGACATCGTAGGATTGGCGCAGCGCCAGGTTGAAGGCCGGCAGCGGATTGAACTGGAAGCTGCTGCTGAGGGCGCTCCAGGGCCGCTCGTCCGCTCGCTTCGTGAGGTCGTAGCCGGTCGTCAGATTCCAGGTGAGCACGCCCGGCTTGCGCTCGGCCTTTTCCCCCTCGCCCAGCTTGAGATCGAGACTGTTGTCCAGCGAGAGGTTGACGCTGCGGCTGAGGCTGAAGGTCTTGCCCCGGTTCTCGGCGTAGCTCCAGCTCGCCGCCGGCGCCAGCGTGTGGCGGACCCCCGTCAAGCGACCGAGACGCGGGTAGAAGAGCCCGAAGAGCTTCAGCGAGACCGCCGTGCTCGCGCTCCAGCGGTGGCTGAACTCGCCGCCGCGGATTTCGCTGCCGGCGACGCTGGCCAGCGCCGCCGTCTCGCCCGTCGGCACGAGTGGGCTCACGCCCGGCGGCAGGATGTCGCCCTTGCCGAAGCGTGCTCGGCCCGCTACGGCGACGGGCTGGTTGCTGCGGTTCCAGTTCTCCGAGGCGCTCAGGCCGGGCCGCACCGTGAGCAGGCCCAGCTTGAAGTTGAGACCCAGGCTGCTGCCTGTCGAGGCGGACTCCGTCACCACGCGCTTCGTCTCGTAGTTGCGCGTCGCGCGCGTGTAGCTCAGGCGCGGGGTCAGCTTGAGCCCGGCGAGCGCGCCCCGTAAACCGTCCCGACCGTGCAGGCCGGGCAGCAGGGGTAGCGGCGTCGCGCTGAAGGAGACGGGAATCGACTCCTCGAGCAGGAGGTTGTCGGTCTTCGGATCCGCGTCCTCCTGGTTGAGGATCTGCGTGCGCTTGTAGCTGCTGTTCAGTGAGAGATTGTCCCACTTCCGACTGAGACCGACATTCGAGGTGAGGCGCTGGTTGACCGTCTGCTCAACTGTGTAGTTGTCGATGTCGCGCAGCTCCTCGCTGCTGACGAAATCGACGTCGGCGTTCAGCTTCGTGCGCTCGCCGATCTCCTGGTTGTGCGTGCCATGCAGTCCCCAGGCGAAAGCGTCGCTGACGAGATTGCGACGCACGTCGTAGCTGAAGTTGCTGCTCACCGTGCCGTCGAGGAAGTAACGCTGGTAGTAGCGAGCACCGAAGCTGCCGAAGAGCGAGCGTCGCTCCTCGAAGCTGCCGCGCG
>VGXI01000322.1 GCA_016873475.1 bacterium
GCCCGCTTAGGAAACGCCCTCCCGCCGCCGACGCGACGGGAGGGCTGACATCAAGGAGCGTTCCAGGCGGTCGCCTCGCCCCGGGAGCTAGGGCGTGATGAACGCGGGCGGGCTGAGCAGGCTCTCCTCGCCGCCGCGCACGGCGCTCACGCAGAAGTAGGTGTAGACGTAGAGCGAGTCGCAGAGGCCGGCCTGCTCGCAGAGCACGGGGTCGACGTAGGCGAGGCCCGGATCCTCGTAGAGCAGCTCCGGCTCGCTGGTCGCCTGCCAGAAGGCCATGGAATCGAGCACGGCATAGCCGAGGTTGACGTAGAGGCCGACGTAGAGGCGGTACTCGTCCACGCCACCCGCATTGGGCACCGTCCACTCGAGCTGGACGCTCTCCGGGTCCAGGCGTTGCGCCAGGGTGATCTTGGGCACCGGCCCCTCGAGTACGGTCAGCAGGTCCTCGTGCTCCTTGCTGCAGGAGCCGAGGAGCAGCGTCAGTCCCGCGAGGGCCAGGGCGAGCAGGAGCATCCGTCGCGACATGCCAGTCTCCTTGCGCTAGAAGGCGATGGTCCAGGCCAGGCCGGCCGCACCGCGCTGCAGAACGGGCGTCAGGTGCCCGGGCAGCGCGGCGCCGTCGCCGGCGGCGGCGGAATCGGCGGGTCCTCCGAACAGCCAGGTGTCCACGAGGTTGCCGGCCCACCAGAGGGCCAGCCCGATCTCGAGGTTGCGGCGCAGATCGTAGCGGTCATCGGCGATGGGCGCGAGGCGCTTCATCTCCAGGAGCTGGGCATGGGCCGCGATGCCCTGCCCCCCGGCCACGGCGCGCCGGTAGCTCGCCTCCGCGTTCTCCATGTCCTTGGCCGCGCTGTGGTACTCCATGTGCGCGAAGAAGGTGCCGCCGACGAGCGCCGCCGCGCCGCCTGCCCAGAGGGCGCCCCGGCCCGTGCGACCCTGCTCGATCTGGCCGAGCCCAGGAATGAAGGCGCTTCGCAGCAGCGCGCTTTCGCGGGAGATCGGCGCCCGCTGGTAGCCCTCGGCCAGGGCCGCCACAGGCAGGGTGAGGAGGAGGAGCAGCGGAATCAGGCGACGGGCCTGCATGGGCGTTCTCCCTTCGCTCAGGCGTAGTCGTAGAAGCCGCGGCCGCTCTTGCGGCCGAGGCGCCCGGCGTCCACCATCTTGCGCAGCAGCGGGCAGGGGCGGTACTTGCTGTCGCCCAGGTCCCGGTGCAGCACCTCCATGATCCAGAGGCAGACGTCCAGGCCGATCAGGTCGGCGAGCTGCAGCGGGCCCATCGGGTGGGCCATGCCCAGCTTCATGATCGTGTCGATCGCGTCTCGGCCGGCCACGCCCTCCTGCAGCGTGTAGACCGCTTCGTTGATCATCGGCATCAGGATGCGGTTGGCGACGAAGCCCGGGTAGTCGTTCACCACGACCGGCGTCTTGCCGAGCTTCTCGGCCAGGGACACCGTGCGCGCCGTGACCGCGTCGCTGGTGTCCAGGCCGCGGATGATCTCGACCAGCTTCATCATCGGCACCGGGTTCATGAAGTGCATGCCGATGACGCGCTCGCGGTGCGGCAGCGGCCCGGCCAGCGTGCAGATCGAGATGCTCGAGGTGTTCGTGGCCAGGATGGCGCTCTCGCCGAGGGCCTTGGCCAGGGCGGCGAAGAGCTTGTGCTTGACCTCGAGGTTCTCGGTGGCGGCCTCGACGGCGAGGAAGGCGTCCGACTTGCTCGGGATCGAAGTTGCCGTGGCGATGCGGCCGAGGATGCCCTGCTTGTCGGCCGCGCTCAGCGCCTCCTTCTTGACGAGGCGATCGAGGCTCTTGTCGATGGTGGCCAGACCGCGCTTGAGGAAGTCCTCGCTCACATCGACCATGGTGACGTCGAAGCCGGAGGCCGCGAAGACCTGGGCGATGCCGTTCCCCATGGTGCCCGCGCCGATCACCAGCACGCTGTTCCCGTTCATCCTGCCTCCGGAAAGGCCCCCCTACGAGGCCCCGCTCGCGGGGTTTCCCCCGCCACCCCGGCGCCGCTAGGCCTCGGCGCGCCGCCGAGCCACTTCGGCGCGAATGTAGTCCACCACCTCGCTCGTGTCCGTGCCCGGGCCGAACAGTTGACCCACGCCCTGGGCGGCCAGCGCCGCCGCGTCCTCGGGCGGGATGATGCCCCCGCCGGTGATCAGGATGTCCCCCGCGCCGGCGGCGAGGAGCCGCTCGCGCACCCGCGGGATCAGGGGCATGTGCGCGCCCGAGAGGATGCTCAGGCCCACGACGTCGACGTCCTCCTGGACGGCGGCCTCGGCGATCATCTCGGGCGTCTGGTGCAGGCCCGTGTAGATCACCTCCATGCCGGCCTCGACGAGGGCGGCGGCGATCACGCGCGCGCCGCGGTCGTGGCCGTCCAGGCCCGGCTTGGCCACCAGCACGCGGATGCGTTCGTCCATGCTCCTGCCCTCCCGCGAGCGGAATCGCCCCCGGCGGACGATACCAAATCGGGACCTCGGAAGGGAATGGGATTAGTGGGCCTGAGCTCGGCCACGCGGGCCGTCCGCGATCGACGCTGGCCCGGCCTGCGAGCAGGCGGCTACCTGACGAACACGAGCTTCGTCGCGCGCATGTCCCCACCGGCGCGAAGGCGCCCGAAGTAAACGCCCGAGCTCAGGTGAAGACCAGCCCGCCGCAAGGTCTTGCA
>VGXI01000323.1 GCA_016873475.1 bacterium
ATCCACTCGGGCTGCGCCCCATCTTCCCGGGGCTCGCGCTCAGCGGACTCCTCAGCGCGATCGCGGCGCAACCGGGAGCGCGGTCAGGTTGACGGCCCCGCGCTCCCAGGTCTCGGGCTGCCGCCAGAACTCCAGGCTCTCGACGAGGAAGTCCTGCGCGGCGAGCGCGGCCGCGGCGCTCAGCGGATCGGGTTCGGCAGGATCGGGCGACCACTGCGCGTGGCCCTCGCGCAGCGCGAGCCAGGAGCCCGGCAGCGCGCTGTGGCCACGGCAGCGGTAGCGCTGCAGCTCGAGACCGCTGTGCTCCTCGGCGATGCGCAGCAGCAGCTGCAGCTCGCAGCCACGGCGGTCGCTGCCGTCCGCCGCGGTCTGCAGGACGAGCCGCTCGACGCTCACCAGTAGCCGCAGGGCCGTCCGCCGCGAGCCCGCGCCCGTCTCGAAGCCGAAGTCCTGCAGCGTGCGCGCGAGGCTCTCGCGCAGGCGGGGCCCAAGCTCCGCGTAGGGAAGCGGGCGCAGGGTCTCCTGCAGCGGCAGCCCAGGCGCCCGCAGCTCCCAGCGCAGGGGGCTGAAGCTGCCGAAGTGCTCGTCCACCGGCAGATTCACGCAGTCGAAACGCAGGGCGGGCAGGCGCTCGGCGCGCTCGAGGTACTCGAGCCGCAGCAGGCTGAGCTGCTCCGGATCCAGCGCCGGCGGCGCAGCGGGGCGACAGGCGAAGGCCGCTAGCAGCAGGCTCGCGGCCATGGCATGCGCGAGTGCGGGCATGGGATGATTATCGCGCTCCGCGGGGCTCGGGTCCAGCCCCGGCTCCACAGGACGCGAACTCGAGCCTAGTTGCCCGCGGCGAGCTGGCGCCGCAGCGGCCCTGCGGCCGGCTCCCAGTTGCCCTTGAGCTGGTTCTGGCCCCCGACGAAGGCCAGATAGCTGTACTTGCCGTAGTGCGGCACCTTGCTCGCGATGGCCCGCAACTCGCCGGGGCTGTCGGCGAGCACGGCCAGGTAGCCGCCGCCCGCGCCGCGCTTGCCGGCATAGACGAGCGCGTGCTTGCCCGGCTCGAAGCGCTGGCCCTGGAAGACCGTGAAGAAGGGCGTGCGCTGCAGCCCGGACGCCGGCTCGCCGATCGCCGCCGGCGGCGGCGAGGTCCCCAGCCAGACGACCGTGCGCGCAGCGGCCAGCGCGGCCTGTGCCTCCGCGGCCGGCATCACGCGCGGCTCGCCCTCGACGAAGGCGGCCGCGAACTCGCGCGCCGCGCCGCTCAGCTCGGCGCTGAGCCCCGGCTCGAGCAGGAAGAGCGGGTCCTCGTCGGCGAGCACGAGGCTGAGCGTAGCCTCCATCTCCTCCTCGTCGAGGCGCCGGAAGACGTGGCAGTCGGGATCGACGGCCAGGCTGGTGGGCGCCGCGGCGAGACGGCGCTCGAAGGGCAGGCGCGCCACGGCGGTCTGGACGCTGAAGTCGACCGGTCCGGCGGCGGTCGTCACGCGCAGCGGCACGCTGAGGATCATCGGTGCGCCCATCTGCAGCAATTCGCCGCGCAGCAGCCAGCCGGTCCCGTCCTTGTCGATGCTAACCTCGCCGAGCGCCAGCTGCGCCGCGCCGGGCTGCTCGATCCACTGCCGGCGCTCGTCCTCGAGGGCGCCCGGCGCCAGCTTGCCCGCGGTCTCGATCGCGCGGAAGAAGTCCGCCCAGGTCGCGGCCTGCCACTGCTTCTCGGCGACGATCGCGCGCAGCGCGGCGCGGAAGGCCTCCCGCCCCACGCGCTCCTCGAGCATGTGGAAGACGAACAGGCTCTTGCCGTAGCCGACCGCGCGCGTCGCCATGTCGTGGCGGCTGACGAACTCGCTGAGCGGGAAGTCGCGGCCGTCGCGCGTGTAGTGCGTGTAGTCCTTGAGCGTGGAGCGGCGATACTGGCGAGCGGCCTCGGCCGACTCCCGCTCCTTGTAGAGGTAGTCGGCCGTGTAGCTGGTCAGCCCCTCGCACCAGTTGCCGCCCTCGCCGACGAAGACCGAGTTCCCCCACCAGTTGTGCGCAATCTCGTGGCCGAGACTGGTCGACTTGATGAAGGGCAGCCTGAGCACCTGCTGGCCGAGCAGCGTCCAGGACGGCATGCCGTAGCCGGTCGGGAAGAAGTTCTCGACGACGGCGAACTTGGCGAAGGGATAGGGCCCGAGGAAGGACTCGTAGAGGTCGAGGTAGCCGACGCAGGCCTCGAGGTAGCCGGCGGCGAGGCTCGAGTCCTCGGGGAAGAAGTAGGTCTCGATCAGGGTGTCGCCGTGCTTCAGCGCGTCGACGCGGAAGCGATTGGCCACCAGATCGAGGCCCTCGCTGAGGAAGGGCGCGTCCCAGGTGGTTTCGCGCCGGCCGGCGACGCTGAAGTCGCGCAGGCAGCGCCCCATCGCGAGGCTGCTCCAGCCCGCCGGTACGACGGCCGTCACCCGGTGCGCGCTCGTGCCGTCGCCGACCAGGGGATACCAGGCCGCGCCGCCCGCCAGGTAGATGCCCGTCTCGCCCACCGTCGCTCGGATCTCCGCGCCCACGCGCTCGCGACTGAAGACGGTGCCGCTCACGTCCTGGAAGAGCTCGCCTTCCCAGCGAAGCACCCACTCGGCACTCGCCGCGCCGTCCTTGCGGGCGAGACGCCAGCGGCGCAGCCCCTCGCCGAGGCTGCCCC
>VGXI01000324.1 GCA_016873475.1 bacterium
GATCGATCCAGGTCCGACCGTCGTAGAAGTCCACGATGGTCCGCGTCAGGCAGGCCAGCTTGCCATTCCACTCCACGAAGGCGCAGAAGCAGTCGTCGCCCGGCGCCGGTATCGTGTGGGCGATGATCTCCGTGCCCGTCAGCTCGTAGACCACCTTGCCCTCCGGCGGCTCGAAGTCGCTGTTGACGAAGAGCGACCCGTTCCAGACGCCGAGGCCGTAGAGCCGGCGGAAGTAGATGCCGGGCGGACACGGATGGATGACGATCTCCTCCGACCAGGTGTCGCCCATATCGTCCGAGGAGTAGAGGATACCCGGGTAATCGGGCGGGTTGTGGCAGCCCGTGCTCACCCAGAGCTTGTCCTGCCAGACTTCGAGATCGAACACGTGCGAGGCAAGCGGGACGCTGGACTTCATCGTCCAGCTGTCGCCTTGATTGTAGTAGATGTTCCCGATGAAGACGTCGCCCAGGGCGTCCGTGCCCGGTGAGAAGAGCGTCCCCTCGCGCACCTTGAGAACGTTGATGCCCTCCTCGACGACGGGGATGTCCACGTACGCGCTGTCGGCACCGTAATCGTAGATCATGATGTCCGCGTAGTAGTCGTGGTTGGGGAAGTCGCAGACGCCGAGATAGAGCCGGCCTTGATAGGCTTCCATCGCCCAGACGCCGTTCCAGTCGGAGGCATCGAAGGCCAGGATCAGGCGATCGGGATCGTTGACGAGGACCAGCTCGCCGGCCTGGATCTCGGGGTTCACGCCCGCTGCGCTCTGGTAGGCGCCCCCGGTCCAGTCGCTCTGGGTCCAGAGCCAGGACGCCGCGCCGGGTGCGGCGGGCAGCGCGGCGCAGACACCCAGCACGATCGCGAGACCGCGACGGGAGATCGCGTTCACGAGAGCCTCCACGGCCAAACCCCACCGCACCGCATCTCGTGTGGGTCGCGGGATCGGAGCGATGCTCCATGGCGGACGCTTCGATTATACCAGCCCATGCCTGAGCGAGGAAGTCGGCCCTGGCGCCGGGCAACCCTGCCGGGTATCCTTGGGGGTGAACGTGAGGTCGGGAGGGGGCCGCCGCCGTGCCGTGCTCATCGCTCTTCGTTGCTGCGATCACGATCGCCGCGTTCGCTGCACCCGCGTCCGCGGCCACCGTGCGAGTGCCGGCCGATACGCCGAGCGTTCAGGCGGCGCTCGATCTCGCGGATCCCGGCGACACCGTGCTGGTGGCGCCGGGGAAGTACGCGGCCTGCCTGGTCTGGCCGAGCACGCCGGGCATCAAGCTGCTCGCCGAGGCGGGGGCTGGGCTCACGGTTCTCGACGCGCGTCGACTGGATCAGGTGATCGGCATCTACTCGGGCGTTGACTCGACCACGCTGATTCGCGGCTTCACACTCACGGGCGGCATCGCCGGCGGCACCTGACCTTGGTGCTCGGGCAGCGGGGTCCGTTGCCTCGATTCCTCGCCGATCTTCGAGGCCTGCGTCTTCACGGGCAACACGGCCGCCAACCACGGCGGCGGCCTCTACGCGCTGAACAGCTCGCTCATCCTGCGCGACTGCGTCATCCATACGAATGTGGCGAACCTGGGGGCCGGCCTGGCCGTGCAGGGGCCGGGGACGCCGCGGCTCGAACGCTGCACGATCCGGGACAACCAGGCCGTCGGCTCGGGGGGAGGCGTGCTGAGCGAGGAGGACTCGCAGCTCACGCTCGTCGACTGCGACCTCACGGGCAATCGCGGCGGCACCGGCGGCGGGGCGGGCGCCGGCGCCGGCGGGCTCTACCTGCGGGACTGCCGGCTGACGGGCAACCAGGCGGACTTCGGCGGCGGTGTCGGCCTGATGAGCACGGCGAGCGTGCGCATCCGCGACTGCGTCATCGCCGGCAACGCCGCGCTCTTCTGGGGCGGCGGGCTCTGCGCGGACGACGCCGGCTTTTTGCTGAGCGGCGGCCGGATCGACGCCAACACCGCCGGCCTGGAGGGCGGCGCGGCCTATCTGCTCGACAGCGCGGGGCAACTCGCGGGCTGCTGGATTCGCGACAACGCCTCGGCCGGCGAGACCGGCGGCCTGCACCTCGACGGCTCGCGGCTCAGCGTGACCGGCAGCGGTCTCACGGGCAACGGCACGGCGATTCGCGTCACGCAGCCGCTGGCCGAGCCCGTCGACGCGCGCCTCAACTGGTGGGGCGACAGCACGGGGCCCTTCCATCCGCTCGAGAACCCCAGCGGCCAGGGCGACGCCGTGAGCGACAATGTGCTCTTCGCGCCCTGGACTATCGAGACGGCGGCGCCGACGGCGGGCGCGGCGCTGCGCCTCGCCGCACGGGCGGCGCGCGGGGGCGTCGAGCTGCAGATGACGCTGCCCGTGGCGGGCGCCGTCCGCCTCGCCGTCTACGACCCGACCGGGCGGCGCGTGGCGGTCCTGCGCGAGGGCTTCGCCACGGCGGGCGCGAGCGGCCTGCGCTGGGAGGGTCGGGACCTCAGCGGCCGTGCAGTGGCGTCCGGCCTCTACCTGTTCCGGCTCGAGAGCGGAGGCCGAGCCGTCACCGCACGAGGGCTCCTGATTCGCTGAAGGCCGGCGGCCGCCCGCGGGCTTCAGCTTCCTCTGCGCAGGGCCGCCTTCGGCGTGCGATCGGCGCGGAAGAGCCCCCCGGGG
>VGXI01000325.1 GCA_016873475.1 bacterium
CGAGGCCGAGATCTACCTCAAGCTGCTGCCCAAGGGCGAGCGCGACCGCTCGCAGCAGGACATGATGCCGGTGATCCGCCGCGACCTGGCGGGGATCGCGGGCGCGACGGTGTCGGTGCTCGAGTCGGGTGGCTTCGGCGGCACGACCAAGCCGCTGCAGATCTACGTCTTCGGCGATCAGATCGACGAGCTGAAGCGCGTGTCGCAGCAGGTGCTCGCCGTGGTGCGCGAGACGCCCGGCGCGATCGAGGCCGACTCGAAGATGGCCGAGGAGCGGCCCGAACTGCGCATCGACCTGCGGCGGGAGCTGGCGAGCGACATCGGCCTCGGCGTGGGCTCGCTCGCCAGCACGCTGCGGCCTGCGCTGGCGGGCCAGAAGGCGACGAGCTGGGAGGACCCGAGCGGCGAGCAGCACGACGTCATCGTGCGCCTGCCGCGCTCGGCGCGCGTCTCCGAGGCGCAGCTCGCCGCGCTGCCGATCGCCAGCGGCTACGACCCCGCGACCGGCGCGCCGCAGATCGTGCGCCTCGGCCACGTGGCGAGCTTCGCCGCCACCGAGAGCCCGCAGCAGATCGACCGCCGCAACATGAAGCGCGTCGCGCTGGTGGAGGCGAACTTCGCAGGGAAGGCGCTGACCGAGGTGAGCGCGGGCATCGAGGCCGGCGTGAAGAAGATCCAGTTCCCCACCGGCTACGGCGTCGACCTCAGCGGCGAGACGGAGATGTTCCGCGAGACGGTGGGCTACATCCTCGAGTCGATGGTGCTGGCGATCGTGTTCATCTACCTGGTGCTGGCCAGCCAGTTCGGCTCCTTCCAGCAGCCGCTGGCGATCATGCTCTCGGTGCCGCTGTCCATGGTGGGCGTGCTGCTCATGCTGCTCGCCACCAACACCACCTTCAACCTGATGAGCATGATCGGCCTCATCCTGCTGATGGGCCTGGTGACGAAGAACGCCATCCTGCTCATCGACTTCGCGAACCAAGGCCGAGAACGCGGCCTCTCGCGCCGCGAGGCCCTGATCGACGCTGGGCAGATCCGCCTGCGCCCGATCGTGATGACCACGCTGGCGATGATCTTCGGCATGCTGCCGCTGGCGCTCGCGATCGGCGCCGGCGCCGAGTTCCGCGCGCCGCTGGCCCGCGCCGTCATCGGCGGCCTGATCACGAGCACCCTGCTGACGCTGGTGGTCGTGCCGGTGGTCTACACCCTGCTCGACGACCTCGGCGGCAAGCTCCGCGGCCACCTCACGCGCGGCGAGCGCGAGCACGCTGCGCGACTGCGCGAGAAGGCGCAGGAGTAGGCTCAGCCGGTGTCCGACCAGGCCGCCGCCGGAAGCGCGGCGGCCGGTAGAGTGGTCGCCGGCCGGCCGACGGGAAGCCGCAGGCTGCCTTCGTGCAGCAGGCGGTGGCAGGCCGCGCAAAGGGTGATCAGGTTCTCCGCGCTGTTGCGGCCTCCTCGCCGCCGCGGCTCGCGGTGATGCACCTCGAGGAAGCGCGTCCCACGGCAGCCCGGCGCCTGGCAGCGATGGCCGTCGCGGGCGAGCACCTGCCGCCTGAGCGCGGGCGGGATTGACGCGCGGTTCGGCTCACCTTCCCGCTGCGTCCGACAGTCGCAGGCCGCCTGCGCGGCCATTGCCGGGGTCAGGCTTCGGCCATCGGGCAGGCGCGCGGCGCCGCAGTCCTCGCAGCGATAGATCACGACCTGGTAGGGCGGCGCGTTTTGTACACGTGTACACTCGGCCTCGTTTTGTACACGTGTACACTCGGCCTCGGCCAGCGCGGCGAAGGCGGCCAGCAGCAGCTCCTCCTTCGGTCTGGCGTGGCCCTGCTTGCGCAGCCGCTCGACGATGGCCAGCCAGCGAGCGTGCTGCTCGGGCTCGAGCGTGAAGCTAAGCTGCACCTTCGGCGCGGGGGTGGGCAGCGGCGCGGGGGCCGGCGGCAGCAGTGCGCCCTGCCCGGACTCGTTCGCCGCCTCGCTGCGGCTCTCACGGATCTTCGCTTCGAGCTCGCGCGCGCTGCTCGCCTTCGCGAGGGCGATCCACTGACCTTCGGAGCGCGGCGTGGCGACGGCCGCCACGCTGCGGGCCTTGGTCCAGGGCATCTCGCCGGCCTCCACCGAGGCGCGCAACTGGGGAAGCTCGCTCAGCGACTCCGCCAACTTGATGAACTGGTAGGTCTTCGCCTGCCCGAAGCCGAGCACGGCATCGGCGTAGGCATGAATGCTGGCGTAGCCGCAGTCGCGGTAGAGCCGCCGGCGCATCAGCTCGGCGAACCAGAGGACGGCGTTCTGCTCGGCGCGGCGCAGTTCCGCGACGGCCGCACGCAGGTGGGCATCCACCGCGGCGGCGGGGAGATTCGGCACGAATTCGGACATGGAGGGCCCTCGCTGGAACGAGGCCGCGGGAGGTGGGGAGTGCAATATTATAGTATGGAACTGAGGTGAAGTCAAGTGCATCGCTGCGGTAAGAGCTGCCGCAGCAAGCCGGCGCGCGCAGGATCCCGGGCATTGCCCGGCGGGCGGGAAGGGGCTAAGGTGGAGGCGGCCCCTTTCCGCCGTCTGGCCGAGGTCCCGTGAGCACGCTAGAGTCCCCCCCGCCCGGCCCCGTCGGCGCCCGCCTACCGCGCGTCGACG
>VGXI01000326.1 GCA_016873475.1 bacterium
GTGCGTGGTGACCGAGGCGGCCAGCATCAGGGCCGCGAAGACGCCCATCAGGCCGACGGGCAGCAGCTGCGTGAGCACGAGCGGCGTGCGCAGCTGGCTCTGGATCGCTGCGTTCGGCTCCCCGGCGAGGGCGGCGCGCACGGTCCCGGCGACGCCGGCGAAATCGGGGTGGCGCATCACCGTGTAGGCCATGATCGGCACGACGAGAATGAAGAGGTTCTGGGCGAAGTTGCGCCAGCTGCTGAGCACGGCGGCCATCTTGGCCTCGTGGGCGTTCAGCGCCGAGGCATTGTAGGCCGAGGTGCCCTGCCAGCTCATCGTGCCGTAGAAGTAGCCGAAGATGCCGATCACGAAGTAGACGAGGTTGAAGTCGTCGACCTGGCTCGTCTGGAAGGGATTGATCAGGCTGGCCTGCTCGGGCGCCATCGCCAGCGTCTCGAGCATCTGTGCCCAGCGCACCTGCGTGAACAGGAAGAGCACCAGCACCACGAAGGCCACGTTGACGAAGACGCCCTGCAGGAAGTCGGTGACCATCACCGCCACCTGCCCGCCCGCGAAGACGAAGGTGAGCGAGAGGCCGAGCAGGAAGGCCATCACGAGCGGGAAGGTCGGCACGGCGAGGCCGGCCAGGTCCAGCGCCGGCGGCAGGCCGCAGAAGTAGATGAAGAAGCGCGCGCCGACGGCCGGGAAGATGCCGTAATTGACGATCCCCGAGCTGAAGGCGAGCAGCCCCGCGAAGACGCGGAAGCGCCGGCTGTAGCGGCGCTCGAAGAACTCGGCCAGCGTGAGGCAGCGGCTCTGGCGGAAGCGGTAGATCACCCAGCCCGAGACGGTGACGACGAGCACGGCGACGCCCATCGTCAGGCTCCACCAGCTCATCGAGAAGCCGGCGATGTAGTTCATCTCCAGCAGACCGACGATCGTGATGTCGCCGAGGCCGGCCACGCCCGAGGAGACCGTGAGCAGGTAGCGCCCGGCCGCGCGCCCGGCGGCGAGGAAGTCGGCCACGCTCTGCATGCGGCGCCGGCTGGCGGCGAGGCCGATCAGCATCAGGGCCAGCAGCGCGGCGACGATCGACCAGTCGAGGGCGCGCAGGTTCACGGCCTTGCTCCTGGGGCGAAGCGGCGGAGGCACCCGGTCTCGTCGATGCTCCAGCCCTCGCCGCCGAGGGAGTCGGCCAGGGTCCAGGCGCGGAAGCCCTGCCCGTCGCCGGCCAGGGCGAGGGGCAGCGCGCGCCACTCGGGCACTGCGGGCGGCAGCGGCGGGAGCTCAGCCAGGTTGCGCGCGAAGGCCCCGCTGCGCGCGGCCTGGCGCCGCTGGGCGTAGTAGAGCAGGCGCAGCGGGTGGAGTCCGGCCGGCGCGGGCGGCGCGGGCTCGCCGCGCTCGTCGACGAAGTCGAGCCGGCCCCAGAGCTCGGGGTAGTGCATCGCGATCAAGCCCTGCGGCGCCCAGACCCAGTTGTGCTCGGGCAGCGGCCGGCCCGTCTCGGGATCGCTGCGCTTCGCATAGCCGCTTGCGGACGCCTCGAGGTCCCACTGGACGCGCGAGAAGTTCAGCCGCCAGCCTTCGCCGGGCAGCGGCGGCCCGCCGTGGGGGGCGCACTCCTCGAGCACCTGCCAGGGGAGGGCGAGCTCGACGCTCCAGCCGCGGTCGGTGTCCCTGGGGTCGTTGAGGGTCCCGTCCAGGTGCACCGCGCTCTGCAGTCCCGCGATGTCCCAGGCGTCGACGGCGTGGCCGCCGTCGCGGTAGGGCGCCGTGAGCAAGAGATCCCAGACCGTGCCGAGCGCGTTGATCTCCAGCTCGTAGTAGTCGTGGCTGTCGCCATCGGGATCGAGGAAGAGCTCGAAGTCGTTCTCGTGGTAGATGACGGCGTCGCGTTCGGTATAGGTCGCCCAGAGCTGCGGCTCCACGAGCGCCGCTGCGACATAGAGATTCTCGGTGTCCCAGAGCAGCTTGGCGCGCGTGCGCAGGGGGGGACGCGGCCTGGCGTCACCCTCGATGTCGACAAAGTCGCTGGTCCAGTCCGCGGGCCGCCAGGCCGGGTCGTCCAGGCGGCCGTCGACGGTGGGTGGAGTGCTCGTGAACAGGCAGCGGTAGACCGGGGGGCGCCAGGCGAGCAGGTCGACGGCCGGCAGCGGGAACTCCCCGGCCTGCGCAGGGCCGCCGCAGAGCAGCAGGAGGAAGGGGGCCAGGCGAAGGGGCATGAACGCTGCTCCGATCGTGAACGCGCTCACACTACACGGCCGTCTCGCCCAGGCGGAAGCAGAAAACCTCGCGCGAAAGATCGCGGCAGGCGGCGGCCGCCACCGCGGGCGCGGCAAGTTGCGGCCCCCAGGCGAGCGCGTAGCGAAAGGCGTGGAAGCCGCCGAGCGTGGGGGCGAAGTTGGTCTCCCAGTAGTTCGTCATCAGCCAGGCGTAGGGGAGCGCGGGGTCGGCGGCCAGGCGCGGGTCGCCGGCGAGGAGGCGCTCACCCGCCGCGAGGGGGCCGAGCTGGAGCAGCGGCTGGTCGGGCATTGCGAGCGCGAGGCCGAAGCCCGGCGCCGTGGCAATGAAGCCCTCCTGCACGGCATAGAAGTCGGTGAGCGTCCCGGGGACCTGCTCCTC
>VGXI01000327.1 GCA_016873475.1 bacterium
CCCCTGCTAGAGGTGGAGTTCATGCCCAAGCAGATCGCCCGGGCGGCGCTGGGCGGCGCCGAAGCGGGCAACGACGACGGCGACGCGCCGACCACGCTCGGCACCGGCGGCACCAAGCCGGTCACCCTGGGCTCCACCTATGCGACCGGCAACAGCCTGGTGGGCCGCATCGCGCAGGTGATCCTCTGCGACGTGCACGACGAGGTCGCCCGCCGGGTGATCCGCGAGAAGCTGCGCAGGAAGTACCGAATCTACACGGTCGTCCGCGGCCAGGGGGGCTTCAGCGACGGGCACAGTCAGGGGTTCGACGTCGCGGGCCCCGCCTTCACGAGTGGATTCAGTAACGGCCACCGGATCGCGGTGGAGAGCTAGGAGGCATCATGGCCGATACCGTGCGCGAGCGCAGCACCCTCATCGGGATCCTCGCCGACAACAGCACGCAGAACATCAGCGAGCAGGACGACCGCGACGTGCTCGTGAGCATCATGGGCGTCTACGCCCAGCTCTACCTCACGGCCGGCGCGACGGCGCAGAGCGTCGACACGAGCTGGGCGACGCTCGACTGGGTAGCCGGCGCCAACGGCCTCGAGGACGCGGCCGATGCCGACTACACGGCGGACCGGATCTCGATCGGCTCCGGCGCCGGCGGCGTCTGGCAGCTGCACTTCCAGGCCACCTTCACCGGTACAGCGAGCACCGAGTTCGCCTTCAAGCTGGCGGTGAACGGCACCCGGCAGGATCGGGCGAGCTGCAAGGCGACGCTGGATGCCAGCGGCAACGCGGCGAGCTGCTCGTTCACCGCCCTCGTCCAGCTCGCGGCCGGCGATCTGGTCACCGTGCAAGTGAGCGCGAACGGAGCGAGCAAGAGCATCACGCCCCGCGAGATGCAGCTCGTCGCCAAGCGCGTGGCGTGATGGTCGAGTCCCGAAGCCGGAGGAGAAGGATGCCCCCCGAAGCCCGCAAGCCCGTCGCCGTCATCACGCTCGTCGCCCTCGCCGGGCTGCTCGTGAACATCCTCGGTGCGGCCATCATCTACGGCCGCACGGTGGGCGAACTGCAGGCCGGCAAGGCGGACCGCGCCGTCGTCGAGGCGCTGGCTCGCGACCTCGCCGGCTGCGCGAAGGCGGCCGACATGGCCTCGCTGGCGAACGAGTACCACAAGCACGTCGTGGAGAAGGCGCGCCTCGAGGGTGAGCTGCTCACCGAGCTGCGGCTGATGCGCGGCGACCTCGAGGACATCAAGCGCCGCCTGCACTGAGCCCCGAACACCGCCCATTGGGCGGAGAAGGAGAGAGCCCATGAGCCCCGCGATCTGGATCCCCCTCGCGATCGGCATCATCCCCCTCATCACTCAGGCCCTGAGCAAGCTGAATCTCTCGCCCCGGGTGATGTCCTGGCTGCCCGTGATCCAGGGCCTCGTCCTGGCCTTCCTCGTCAACGTCCAGGGGGGCATGACCTGGGGCGAGGCGCTGCTCGCGCTGCTCCAGGGCGCGAGCGCCGGCGCTGGCGCCACCCAGCTCCGTCAGTGGGTGGTGAATTGGAGGAAGGCCCAGAAGGTCACGCCCTAACCCGAGGAGGCCCGCAGTGATCGCTGAGCTCGGAGGCGCGATCCTCGGCAAGGTCGTCGAGAAGGTCTCGAGCGTCTTCAAAGGCGCGAAGGCCGCGCTCGACCTGCTGCCGGACCGCGCCGAAACAGTGGCCGCGAAGGTCGAGCTCGCCAAGGCGGAGAACCAGCTCACGATCGCACTGGCCGAGCTGGAGCTCGAGCGCGACAAGAGCGTGAACGCCCTGCGCGCTGCAGAGGTGCAGAGCGAGAGCTGGCTGACGCGGAACTACCGGCCCTGCTGCGTCGTCGCCCTGGTCGGCATCATCGTCGTCGACTTCGGCATCTTCCCGATGTTCGGCAGGACGCCCCACGAGTTGCCGGACAACCTCTGGCTGCTCACGGGCGGGCTGACCGGCGTGCAGATCATCGGCCGCTCGGCCGAGAAGATCGCGAAGACGCGGGCGAGGGCGAAGGAGTAGGCGCGGGACTTCTGCCACCCGTGCCGGGCGCTGGCCCTCCAGGCGGGGCCGGCGCCTTTTTCTTGGATCGGGAGTCGACTAGCGTCCGCGAGCCTGGCTGAGGAGTTCCTCGAACTCCTTGCGGCTCAGCCCCATCGTTCTGCGATTGTTGTGGAGGATGTCGTCAGCTAGGTCGGGATACTTGGGGATCACGACGGGGCGGGCATGACCCGCTTTCTCCATGCAGATGTGCGAGGACTCTTCCCTGGTCTTGACCCAACCGGCCAGCTCGCAGAGCTTCTTGTGCACTTTCCAGGAGATCGGTCCCATCGCCGCCTACGCGGTCGCTCTGCTGCCGGCGTAAGCGGGAGTGTTGACGTGGATCGGGAAGACCCGGGTTGCCGGCGACGGCTGGGGCGCATTCACGCTCTGGCGCGCCTGGCCCTTGGGGGCAGGCTTGAAGCCGACCTCGAGGAGCGCGTCGTGGAGGGTGCCGCGACGCAGACAGCTCTCGATCCAGAGCCGGATCGCCTCCTCGAGGTTGCTCTTGGCTTCCTTGAGGGTTGGGCCCTGCGAGTA
>VGXI01000328.1 GCA_016873475.1 bacterium
GGGTCACGATGCGCCGGCGGTAGCTGCTGCGGGTTCCGGAAATTCTGACCGCACCGATTCCGGAAATTCTGGCCTACGCGACAAAGGAGGTCAGGAATGACGGAAGCGCCCACCGCATCGCAGGGTAGCAGTTTCGGCTTGGGTGGGGAGGATGGAGCCTTCGAAACGGAGGCTCCCTTGGTTCCCTTGCTCAAGCGACATCAGGTTCAGGTGCTCTTGGAGGCCGGTCACTCCCAGGCCGAGGTCAGTGAGGCGACTGACTTGAGCGTGCGCACGGTTCGGCGCATCGCGATCGAAGCGCCGGTCGAACACGTCGACAATCGAGCCGAACGGCGGAAGCGGCGAGTGGGCCGCCCAAGTCTCGCCGCGCCCTTCCGCGCATTCGTCTCGGAACTGGTCAGGAAGGAGCCGAGCCTTCTGTCGGTGGAGGTCCTGCGCCGCACGAAACTGCAGGGCTACCCGGGGAGCAAGAGCGCGCTGTACGCCCTGCTTCGCGAGGTGCGCCCGCGGAAGGCCCGCGTTGGAATGCGTTTCGAAGGGCTGCCCGGCGAGTTCTCCCAGCACGACTTCGGCGAGATCCGAATCACCTTCGCCAACGACGAGCAGAAGGTCATTCGCTTCTTCGCTTCGCGGCTCAAGTGGTCTCGGTGGGTCATCGTCACGCTGGTCTCCAATGAGACGGCCGAGACTCTGGTGCGTACGCTGCTAGATCACTTCATCGCCTTCGGGGGCATCCCGTTGTGCGCGGTCTTCGACCGACCCAAGACCGTGGCGTTGAGCTGGAGCAAGGACGGAACGATCACGGAGTGGAACCCGATCTTCGCGCACGCCGCAATGGAGATCGGCTTCACCGCGGAGGTCTGCTGGCCCTCCGCGCCAAACCAGAAGGGTTCCGTGGAGAACATCGTCGGGTGGGTGAAGGGCTCGTTCTTCAAGCAGCGGCGATTCCATGACCTGGAGGACCTGAAGCAGCAGTTGGGCGAGTGGCTGACCGAGGTCAACGACAGCCGCCCCTGCCGCGCGACGGGCCAGATCCCGACGGAGCGGCTCGTGCAAGATCGCTCGCGGCTGCGTCCGCCCCGCTGCACTGCGCAGGCGCTGGCACTCCGGATCCCGGTGCAGGTGGGACCGACCGCCGAGGTCTCCTACGACGGACGCGGCTACAGCATGCCTCCCGAGGCCGCCGGACTCAGCGGGACGCTGTACCTGTACCGGGAGCGGATACGCATCGTAGCGGGTCGTTTTGAGGCACTTCATCCACGATTCGGGCTTCCCGGCTCCGTCTCCCGACTGCCCGAGCATCGAGCCGCTCACCTCGCCGCGATCGCCGGCAAGCGCGGCAAACGCTACCTCAAGCGTCAGCAAGTCCTGGAGGTCGGTCAGTCCGCGGTGAGCTTCCTCACCGAGCTCGTGCACCGCAACCCGCAGGGCTGGATCCGTGAGGTCGACGAGCTGCACGAGATGCTCCAAGCCCTCGGAGCCGAACCGCTGGAGCGAGCCTTCAGAGCCGCCCTGGAGTCAGGTCGGTGCGACAGCCGCTTCGTCGCGCAGACGCTGGGCTGGAACGGTCTGGGCCCGAGAGGGCACGCCACGATGGGGAGCCCGAGATGAGCAAGAGAACCACCGCGGCCCCGTTGCCCTTCGAGCCGGAGAGTGTCGACCTCGATACCATGCTCAAGCGCCTGAACCTTGCCAACACACGGCGGGAATGGAAGAACCTCGTCGAGCGCGCCGAGACCGAGAGCTGGTCCTGCCGCGACTTCCTCGTCACCCTCCTGACCGAAGAGATCGCGCAGCGGCAGCAGACGCGGCTACAGCGTGCGACCCGCGACGCGCACTTCCCCTTCCTCAAGACCGTGGAAGACTTCGACTTCTCGCTCCAAAGCTCCTTGCGCAGGCAACTGTTAGGCAGTTACCTCGGGCCGGAACTTGTCAGCGAGGGGCGCAACGCGATCCTCTTTGGCAAGAGCGGCCGCGGCAAGACCCACTTGGCCGTCGCCATCGCCTACCGCGCCATCCATAACGGCTTCACCGCCCTCTTCCGCACCGCAACTTCCCTCATCGAGGAGCTGTCCGTCGCCACGGCCAAGGGCAAGCTCCGCGAGGCACTGACAGCCTACCTCCAACCCCACGTGCTCGTCGTCGACGAGGTCGGCTACCTGACCTACGGACCCGACGCTGCCAACGTGCTCTTCCACGTCGTCAACGAACGGCACCAAAGACGCCGTCCGATCATCTTCACCACGAACAAGTCCCCCTTGACGACGTGGGGACAGGTACTTCACGATCAGGATCTCGCGGAGGCGATCGTGGACCGGGTGCTGGAGCGCGGACGGCTCATCGTCCTCGATGGGCCCTCCTACCGCACCCGCCACCTCGACTCGCCCGAGGGCAGAGCAGCTACGGAGCATGCGGCCAGAATATCCGGAAAACACCGGCCAGAGTTTCCGGAACCCACACCTGGGGCTGCGCTACCTTCAGCACAACTGGCAGGCGGTGGTCAAGCAGGCGACCGAACGACGGCCTTCCTACCACCGATTCCTCTCGGAGACGCTCGGTGAGGAGTACCGCGACCGGCACG
>VGXI01000329.1 GCA_016873475.1 bacterium
GCGCTTCGTGCCGCCCGATGAGTTCGCCGAGCTGAAGGCGATCGGCGAGGCGATGGGCTTCAAGCACGTGGAGGCCGGGCCCTTCGTGCGCTCGAGCTACATGGCCCACAAGCACGTGGGGCTCTGATTGGCCGTCGACCCGCGCCGGCCGCCTTGTCGGGATGCGGGACTAGGCTAGCGTCAATCAGCCGGTGCTTGGCAAGGCCGCTGCCGACGGGGAGGTGCCCGGCAGGGCGGCCGCAAGCCCCCCGCCGCGTTCGTGCAGCAGTCGGTGACAGGCCGCGCAGAGGGTGATCAGGTTCGCCGCACTGTTGCGGCCGCCTCGCCGGCGCGGCTCCAGGTGGTGCACCTCGAGGAAGCGCGTGGAGTGGCAGCCCGGTGCCTGGCAATGGTGCCCATCGCGCGCGAGCACTTCACGCCGCATTGCCGGGGGAATCGACGCCCGGTTGGGTTCGCCTTCCCGATGCGTGCGACAGTCGCAGGCCGCCTGCGCGGCCACGACCGGCGCCACGGCGCGGCCGTCCGCCAGGCGCGCCGCGCCGCAGTCCTCGCAGCGGTAGATCACGACCTGGTAGGGCGGCTCGCTTTGTACACGTGTACACTTGGCCTCCGTTTGTACACGTGTACACTCCGCCTCGGCCAGCGCCGCGAAGGCCGCCAGCAGCAGCTCCTCCTTCGCCTCGGCGTGGCCCTGCTTCCGCAGGCGTTCGACGATGGCCAGCCAGCGGGCGTGCTGCTCCGGCTCGAGCGCGAAGCTCACCTGAACCTTTGGCGCGGGTGCGGGCAGCAGCGCGCGTGTAGTCTTCCGCTCGGCGTTGGGTGCCAGCAAGTCACCCTGGCCGGGAGGGCGCCGCGCTTCGCTGCGGCTCTCCCGAATCCGCGACTCGAGATGGCGCGCGCTGCTCTGCTTCGCGAGGGCGATCCACTGGCCCTCGGAGCGCGGCGTGGCGACGGCCGCCACGCTGCGGGCCTTGGTCCAGGGCAGCTCACCGGCCTCAACCGAGGCGCGCAGCTGGGGTAGCCCGTCCAGCGACTCGGCCAGCCGAATGAACTGGTAGATCTTCGCCTGCCCGAAGCCGAGCACGGCCTCGGCGTAGGCATGAATGCTGGAGTGGCCGCAATCGCGGTAGAGGCGCCGGCGCATCAGCTCGGCGAACCAGAGTACGGCGTTTTGCTCGGCGCGGCGCAGCTCGGCGACGGCCACGCGCAGGTGGGCATCCACAGCAGCAGCGGGGAGATTCGGCACGAAGTCGGACATGGACAGTCCTCGTAGGATCGAGGACATGGGAGGTGGGGAGGCCAGTAATATACTATGGGATCTAGTAGAGGTCAAGCGCATCGCCGCGGAAGACACCAACTTCGCAAGCCGGCGTACGCACGGCCGCCGGCACGGGCTCAACGGCGGTCTGCCCCTCGTCCCTCTGGCCTGGATCCGCTTGACGGATCAGGCTAGCGCAGCGCACTTCAGTTGTTCCGAGTCGCCTGCATGGCCTCCCCGGACCGGCGATAGAGATCGATGACGATGTCCCGAAAGTCGTCCAAGCGATCGGCGTCCTGGGGAGACGTGAAGACGAAGATCGAGGAGCCGTGCAGGTTCGCAGCTCCCGCGAGATGAGGATCCATGTATCGCAGGAGGAGCCCCGCGATCTGGGCACCAGGATGCATGAGCTGCGACTTCCAGCCGCGCGGCCGTGGCGTGTAAGGCGTGCGGGCCATCTTCGTGACCGCCTCGACGATCGGCCCAGGGTGCTCGCCTGCGAGCAGGGAGTCCACCCTGATGCTGACGACAGCGCTCCCATGGTAAGCCATGTACGGGCGGTCCGAATCCGGCTCGTAGCAGAGCGGGAAGCGTGCCTTCGAGATCGGCTCCATCTCCAGGATGGCGCCAACGAAATACACGTAGTCTCCGCCAGGCGCGTCACGCGGATCCCTGCCGTGCGCAGGCGGCAGGTGGAGGGCCTCCAGAGAATCGGCCGTGGTCGCGGAGTCGGGCAGGTCGAAGAAGTCGTGATAGAAGAGCGACGTTGGATCATCAGTCAGCGGATTCGGGCTGGCCTTCAGGAAGTGGCTCCAGGCGGAGACCGGCAGCGCCCCCAGGACGGCCGAGAGCGCAAGCGCAAGGAAGCGTCTCATCGCATCTCCTTCCCCTTCGGGCCTCGCCCGCAGCTTCGGCAGCTCAGGCCAAGCTGAAGATGGGCTGCAGCTGGGGTTCAGCGCAAGCGCCAGAAGCTCCAGGCGAGCAGCAGCCAGCCGGCGAGAAAGGCGAGGCCGCCCAGCGGCGTGATCGCGCCCAGCCAGCGCAGTCCGCTGAGCGCGAGCGCGTAGAGGCTGCCCGAGAAGACGAGCGTCCCCGCCACGAAGCACCAGCCCGCCGCGCGCGCCGCGCACCGCCGCCCCGCTCGAGCACCCAGGCCACCGCGAGCAGTGCGACGACATGGTAGAACTGGTAGCGCAGGCGGCGGCGACGCGCATCACCCGGCTGCGCCGATCACTTGAGCATCACCAGCCGCGCGCTCGCCGCGCCCGCCGCCGTCTCGGCGCGGGCCCC
>VGXI01000330.1 GCA_016873475.1 bacterium
CTCGGCGCAGTCGGACAACGGCAGCCAGGCGAGGATCCAGCGCGCCGCCTCGTCCTCGAGGCTGCCGGCCGGGAGCGTCTCGAGCCAGGCGGCGATGCGCGGGCCGTCGAGATGGCGGGCCAGCGTGGCCTCGACGCGCGCAGCTAGCGAGTCAGCGGCGGCGCGGCGCGAGCCCGCGAGCGCAGGTGCGGCGAGCAGTGCGAGCAGGCCGAGGGCGGCGGCGATGCGGCGAACGGCGGGCATGGCGACCTCGCGAGGCTGAAGACGCCGGGCAGTCTGCGCCCGCCGCCGGAGCCGGGCAAGGGCTTTCCCGCCGCGCTTGTCCCGGCGCGGGCCGCTCTGCTAGGGTGCGGCGAGGCCAAGGAGGCGAGGGTGAAGATCGCGAGCTGGAACGTCAACGGCATCCGCGCCGTGCAGCGCAAGGGCGCGCTGGACTGGATCTGGAGCTCGGACCTCGATGCCCTCTGCGTGCAGGAGACCAAGGCGCACCCCGATCAACTCGAGCCCGCGCTCACGGCGCCGCCGGGCTGGCGTTCGCGGTGGGTGGCCGCCGAGAAGAAGGGCTACAGCGGGGTGGCCACCTTCGTGCGCGAGGGGCTGGCCGTAGCCGGCGAGCGCGCGGGCTTCGGGGTCAAGCGCTTCGATGGCGAGGGGCGCACGCTGGTCACGGACTTCGGGGCCTTTGTCCTCTACAACGTCTACTTCCCCAACGGCAAGGCCAGCGAGGAGCGCCTGGCCTACAAGCTGGGCTTCTACGCCGCCTTCCGCAGGCACGCGAACGCGCAGGTGAAGGCCGGCCGCCGCGTGGTGATCTGCGGGGACGTCAACACGGCGCACCGGCCCATCGACCTCGCGCGCCCGGAGGAGAACGAGACCGTCAGCGGCTTCCTGCCGGAGGAGCGCGCCTGGCTCGACGCCTTCACCAGGGACGGCTGGGTGGACACCTACCGCGCTCTGCACGGCGACAGGCCGGACGTCTACACCTGGTGGAGCCAGCGCTCGGGCGCGCGCCTGCGCAACATCGGCTGGCGCATCGACTACTTCTTCGTGGACGCGGCCCTGCGCCCCGCCCTGCGCGAGGCCTGGATCCGCCCGGAGATCATGGGCTCGGATCACTGCCCGCTGGGGATCGAGATTTTGCTGTAATTGGGGGCGTATTCGTGCGAGGTTTCGGCACTCCAGCCCCCCCCCCCCGTACCCACGAGGGCACTGCCACGGTAGCTGAATGAAGGAAGCACAAGTTCCCACTCGCGTCACAGCTCCCAGTCGGGCGCGGACGAAGGTCCTTGCAGATGATCGTGCGTCTATCCTTGCACGACTTGCCAGGCAAGCGCTTGGGGAAGATCCTGTTGGGTTCGCCGATTCCCAGTCCGCCATTCCTGCGCTTGCACGCGACCGCCAGCGAATGGCGCGCATCGATCGCGTCCTGAGCCAAGTTCCAACCGGACACCTTCTAAGAGCCGGCGATGCGCGAGACCTGCGTTGGATTCCTGACGCGAGCGTACACCTTGTTCTTACCTCTCCACCCTACTGGACGCTGAAGCGGTACAACGCTGTCCATGGGCAGCTCGGGCATGTTGAGAGCTACGATGCCTTCATCGCGCAACTGACCAAGGTTTGGAGCGAGTGCCTGCGCGTCCTCGTTCCGGGCGGGCGGCTGATCATTGTCGTCGGCGATGTCTGTCTCTCTAGACGGCGCTTCGGCAGGCACTTGGTCATGCCCCTGCATTCGACCATCCAGGAAAGCTGTCGTGTACTTGGCTTTGATAACTTGGCACCCATCATTTGGTACAAGATCGCGAATGCGAAGTACGAAGCAGGAAGCATCGGCGGCTTCCTAGGCAAGCCCTATGAGCCGAATGCAGTCGTCAAGAACGATGTCGAATTCATCCTTATGCAGAGGAAGCCGGGCGCGTACAGAACCCCGACCGCGGCAATGCGGGTCTTGAGTACGATCGCGAGTGCGGATCACAGCGAGTGGTTTCAGCAGGTTTGGCAGCTCGCCGGAGCCTCGACGCGAACTCACCCCGCTCCCTTCCCGCTTTCAGTTGCGGAGCGATTGGTTCGGATGTTCAGCTTCGTTGGTGATACCGTCCTCGATCCTTTCGTCGGCACGGGCACGACCTGCCTCGCCGCAGCTCGCTCGGCTCGGGACAGCATTGGGGTTGAAATAGATCCTGCGTACTTGGAGCAATCCGTGGCGCGGCTGAAGCTAGCGCTCGACGCCTTGGAGGGAGCAGCTCTCCGCTAGTCACCCAGAAGGGGGTGGGCGGTGCCTCTGCCCGAGTCGTTCATAGAGTTCCTGACAGCCGATGGCTATCATCCCCGTTCATCCAGGCACTCCAACTTCCTCTGTGAGGAGGTTGTCCGGGGGCTTCTGGCTGCTTCGCGTCGTATGGCCGATCTCGCGGAAGCAGGTAAGCTCGTGTATGCGCTGAACTTCACGCTCAGGTCAGGGACTGCAGACTGGAACGTCGATCTTGTTCTCGGCACGCCGCCGGCGGGGCTCCACGCACCCTCACCGGGCTTGCCCCC
>VGXI01000331.1 GCA_016873475.1 bacterium
GCCTTCTTCTTTATCCCGATGCAGGTGCGCTACTTTATCTGGGTCGTGGCGGCCATCGACCTGCTCGGCGCCATCCAGGGCGGCGGCGGCATCGCCCACCTCGCGCACATCGGTGGCCTGTTCACGGGCATGCTGATGATGCGCACGGGCTGGTACCGGCGGCGCTGGCTGGATCTCGGCGGCTGGCGGCGCCGGCGCGTGCTGCAGAAGCAGCGCGATCGGCACCGGCGCGTCGACGAGATCCTCGAGAAGGTGAGCCGCGAGGGGATCCACTCCCTGAAGGCGAGCGAGCGCGAATTCCTGGAGCGCGCGCGCCGGGACCGCTAGCCCGAAACGGCGAGGCGGGACGACCCTGCGCGCGGCGGCTGGCCGCGGTGGCAAGGCCGTCCCGCCTGCCTGGCGGGGACCCGGCAAGCCGGGTCGGGAGGGGGGATCGCGATGGATCCCCGGTGGGGGGCCTAGCCCTTGCGTTCGCCCTTCTTCTCGAGGCGCTTCTCGAGTTCCTGCAGTCTCTGCTCGAGCTTCTCCAGCTTCGCTTCGAGTTCGTTCCGCTGGCCGTCGAGCCGGCGCAGGACGCGGTGCTGCCGCGGCCCTTCGTCGGCGAGGCCCTTGAAGAAGAGGTCGACGCCCTGCTCCGGGATCTCGACCCGGGCCGTCCTGCGCTCGCCCTTGCGCACGTAGGCGAGTTCGCCCGGCTCCTCGCCGGCGAGTTCGCCGACCGCCTCGCGCAGCTCGGCCACCGTCGCGACCGGCTCGCCGCCCAGGCCGACGATCACGTCCCCGGCCTCGAGGCCCGCCGCCGCGGCGGGGCTGTCCTCGGTCACCGCGAGCACCAGCGCCCCGCGCTCAGCGCCGGGGAAGTAGCTCGCGAGCGGCCCCTCGAGGTCGCGGACTTCCACGCCGAGCCGGCCGCCACCGCCCTCGCCGAGCTGCTGCAGCCAGAAGTGCTGCGGCAGCGCCTTGCCGTCCCAGGTGCCGCGCTCGCCGAGTTCGATCGAGGGCGCGCGCTCGCCGAGCGTGAGTTCCAGGCGCTTCGTCTTGCCGTCGCGGCGCAGCGCGAGCGCGACCGCGTCGCCCGGCGCCTTCGCGCGCACCGCCGCGGTCAGCGCCGCGGCGTCCGCGACCGGTTCGCCGGCGAAAAAGACGATGACGTCGCCCGCCTCGATCCCGGCCTCGGCCGCCGGCGTGTCGTCGAAGACGGAGCGCACGCGCGCGCCGCGCGTCTCGTCGTCGTCGCGGTCCAGATCCTGGAGCGCGACGCCCAGGTAAGCGCCCTTGCCCAGCGCGCTCAGCTCCGCGAGTTCTTCGCCGTCGCGGATCACGATCACGCGCTTGTCGTCCGTCGGCTTCTCGGTCTTCGCGGCCGCGCCAAACGCTGGGATCAGCAGCAAGGCACACAGAGCGAGCGTTGCCCATCGCTTCATCGTCATGACCTCCATGCAGGGGGGGAATTGCCGCGCCCCTCTACCGTGCCTCCCGGGATGAGTTCCCGGCCCAGGCTCGCGTTGACCGCAGCCTGCTGCTCGCCTATGCTCCCCCGACCATGGAACACACCGTTCATCGACTGAGCGCCGCGGGCAACGTCTTCTACCTGATCCTCGGCTCGCCGCCGCCGGACGCGGCCGCGCTCGCGCGGCGCCTCGGCGCGGGGGAATGGCTGGTGCCGTCGGCGGGCTCGCTGCCGCCGCGACCGAGCGACGGACTCATCGTCGGCGAGGCCCCGACCGGGCAGACGCCGCGCCAGCAGATGTTCAATCCCGACGGCAGCAGCGGCCACTGCGCGAACGGTCTGCGCTGCCTGGCCTGGCTGCTCGCGCGCGAGGGGCGTCTGCCCGCGGACGGCCTGATCGAGACCGTCGACGGCCCGGTGGCGGTCGCCGTCACCGGCGACCTGGTCTCGGCCGCGCTCGGCCCGCTGCGGCCGCTGCCGGGCTTCCCGCCGCCGGAGGCGCCCTGCGCCCTGGACCTGGGCGGGGAGACCCTCACCGGCTACGCCGCCTTCGTCGGCAACCCGCAGTTCGTGCTCTTCGGCGATGCGGCGCTGCAGGCCCGCGTGGGCGAACTGGGACCGCGTCTGCAGCAGCACCCGCGCTTTCCCGGCGGCGTGAACGTGGAGTTCGTCTGGCGCGAGCCCAGGCCGGCCGGCGAGCGCTGGACGGTGCGGGTCTGGGAGCGCGGCGTCGGCGAGACCCTGGCCTGCGGAACCGGCGCATTGGCCGTGGCCGGCGTCGGCCCGACGGGACTCGCGCGCGGCGAGCAGCGTGACCTACATTATCCGGGCGGCGTGCTCAGCGTGCGCCGCGACGCGGAGGACCGGCTGCACCTGGCCGGGGCCGTCCGTTACGAGGGCGAGTATCGGCTCCAGACGGCGGCGCCGCGCCGGGCCGGGGAGCGGGAGGGCAGCCGAGCGTGATCGAACTCCAGGGCGTCACCAAGCGCTACGAGAAGACCGTGGCCGTGGCGGGCATCGACTACCGCTTTCGGCCAGGCAAGCTGACCGGCTTCCTCGGGGG
>VGXI01000332.1 GCA_016873475.1 bacterium
CGCGGGCCAGCGCGCAGGCCCGCGCGAGATTCGTGCCCCCCTCGCCCGCCGGGGTGCTTGCCCAGTCCCCCCACTGGCCGCTGGCGCCGATGCCGTTCACCTGCAGGAGGTCCCCGGCCCGCACGTAGCGCAGGGGGTCGACGCCCTCGATCTCGAGCCGCTCCCACGCCTCCGAGTGCGGCGCGCCGACGTTCTCGGCGAAGCGTCGCACGCCCGGCAGCGTGCGCGCGATGCCGTTCACGACGAGCAGGCCGCGCGGCCCGCAGTGCGCGAGGACGAGATCGCGCGCCCCCGCCTCGATGGCCGCGATGCGCTCGCGGTTCCAGTCGTAGGGCGCCTCCCGCCAGCCGGGACGGCCGTCGTAGGGCCCCCAGACGGAGTCGCGATCCGCCGGGGCGCCGCTCCACCACTCGCGCTCGTAGCCGAAGTCGTCGAGGAAGACGCCGGCGACCCCGTCCCCCCACTCCGCGAGGAAGGCCTCGATCCAGCCGAGGAAATCGCTCACGTGGGCGTCATCGAAGCGGTAGCAGTGCACGCTGCCATTGAGGACGATGTCCGGCTCGCCGAGCTCGCCCGGCGCCGGCTGCCACTCCGGCCAGCCGCGCAGGCTGTCCGTGTAGCAGCTCTTGCCCCAGGGATTGAAGTAGAGGAGGGCGCGGTGGCGATGCCGGGCCTCGAGCTGGGCAAAGGTCTCCGCCTCGAGCACGATGTGATCGAAGGGTGCCAGCTGCTCCTGCTCGAGTCCGCGCAGGGCATCGCCGTAGAGGACCACGTGTGTGGAGTAGGCGGGCTCCGGCAAGGTGCCGGTCTCCTCGAGGCTGCGCCATTCGTCGACGCTCGGGCGGCAGCCTGTCGCCCAGGCCAGGAGGCCGACCGCAAACAGGATCGGGAAGGAGGGCCAGCGCATCGTGACCACGCTCCAGAGGCAGGATGGGGAAGCACGCTCAATCGATACCGTCAAGCAATGCGAACGCCAGGGCCCAGCCCCTCCCAGTCTGCGCAAAAGGCTTACACCACCGCCAGTTATGATCAAGCTCTTTCTTCAGGGATCTCGCCGATCGTGCAGCCCGCATGGTTGGGAGTCCCCCGCTTGTGAACTCCCGCACAAAAGGGTTGACAGTCAAGGCTGAATCCGTATTTTCGGATATGCAGATATCCAGCCAGGCCTGGACCCGCGAGAGGAGCTCGGATGAGCAGCCCGCCCGAACACCAGCACCAGCCCGAGGAGATCGCCCGGGCCGCTCGCATCTTCAAGGCCCTGTCTCACCCCGGCCGCCTCGAGCTCGCCTGCCGGCTGGCCCGGGGCCCCGCGAGCCAGAAGGATCTGGTTGCCGCCACGGGCCTGCCCCAGTCGAGCGTTGCGCGGCTGCTCCTGCCCCTGCGCGAGCTGGATCTGATCGCCGCCGCCGGGCGCGGCCCCTCGGGCGAGATCGCCCTCTCGGCGAGCAGTCGGGTGATCGGCGATCTGGTCTCGACGGTCTGCGATTGGCTGCACGGCGAGAGATCGGCGCCCGCCGGTCAGGAGGGACGCGGATGAGCGGCATGAACCGGCGCGAGTTCATCAAGATCGGCGGCGCGAGCCTGGGCGGCGCTGCCGTCGGCGGCGGCCTTGTCAGCGACTGGTACGGCGTCTACGCCAACCCCGTCGCGGACCCGGGCACGGAGGGCGAGCGCGTGGTCGCCAGCTTCTGCGAGCTCTGTTTCTGGAAGTGCGGCATCCTCGCCCACGTCGCCGGCGGCCGCGTCACCAAGATCAGGGGCAACCCCAAGCACCCGCTCTCGCGCGGGCGGCTCTGTCCGCGTGGCGCCGGCGGCACCGGTTTGCTCTACGACCCCGATCGCCTCAAGCAGCCGCTGATCCGCATCCGCAAGAACGGCGAGCAGGCCTTCGCCCCGGCGAGCTGGGACGACGCGCTCGACACCGTGGCCGAGCGCTTCGAGCGCATCAGGCAGGCGCACGGCGCGAGCGCGCTCGCGCTCTTCTATCACGGCTACGGCGGCAACTGGCTGAAGCACCTGTTCAAGGCCTACGGCTCGCCGAACATCGCCGCGCCCTCCTACGCCCAGTGCCGCGGCCCGCGGGACGTCGGCTTCAGCCTCACCTTCGGCGAGGGCGTCGAATCGCCCGAGCGCACGGACATCGCCGGCGCGCGCTGCCTGACCCTGATCGGCTCGCACCTGGGCGAGAACATGCACAACACTCAGGTGCAGGACTTCGCCGACTTCCTGCGCGCTGGCGGCGATCTCATCGTCGTCGATCCGCGCTTCTCGACCGCCGCCGCGAAGGCGCGCTACTGGCTGCCGATCAAGCCGGGCACGGACATCGCCCTGCTGCTCGCCTGGACGCACGTGATCGTCCAGGAGGGGCTCTACGATCGCGACTACGTCGAGCGCTACACCTACGGCTTCGAGCAGCTCGCGGCGCACGTGGCGTCCTTCAGCCCCGAGTGGGCCTATCCGCGCACGAGCATCGAGCCCGGGGG
>VGXI01000333.1 GCA_016873475.1 bacterium
CGAAGCGGCGATGGGTCTGGCCCTCCAGGAGCACACGGCGGTGACGCTCGCCTATCGCAAGGAGAAGCTCTTCCGGATCAAGCGCCGCAACGAGGAGCGCTTCCAGCCGCTGCTCGCGGAGGGGCGTCTGCGCGCGGCCTTCAATGCGGAGGTGCTGGCGATCGAGCCTGGGGCCGTGCAGCTGCGGGTGGGCGGCAAGGAAGAGCGACTCGCCAACGACCACGTCTTCGTCTTTGCGGGTGGCGAGCCGCCTTTCCCGCTGCTCAAGGCGATGGGCCTGCGCTTCGGCCGCTGATCGCTCGAGCCCCTCAGTCGCGCGCCCTGGGCGTGTCCGCCGCGCGCACCCAGTCCACCCAGGAGCCGTCGTAGAGGGCGACGTCCCTCTGGCCGAGCCGCGCGAAGGCGAAAGCGAGCACGCAGGCCGTGGCGCCCGAGCCGCAGGTGACGGCGAACGGCCGATCGCGCGGCACGCCGGCGGCCTCGACGAGCGCCTCGAGCACGGCGTCCGGCAGCAGACAGCCCCGCTCGTCGAGCAGCTCTTGATAGGGAAGGTTCACGCTGCCGGGGATGCGTCCGGGGTCGCCCCAGAGCTCGGGTCCGCGACCCGCGAAGCGCTCACGGCTCCGGGCATCGACGAGCAGCCGCTCGCAGCGCTCGAGGTTGGCGAGCACGGCCGCGCGATCCCAGACGGCGAAACAGCCGGCCCGCGGTTCTCGCGCGCAGGGCGCAGGCGCCGCCTCGCCAGCGGCAAGGGGCAGGCCGGCCGCGCGCCAGAGGGGCAGTCCGCCGTCCAGCACCGCCACCCGCGCCTGGCCGAAGTGCCGGAAGGTCCACCAGGCCCGGCAGGCCGCCGAGGCGATGCCCGTCTGATCGTAGACCACGACGACGTCGGATTCGGCGATGCCGAGCGCGCCGACCGCGGCGGCAAAGGTCTCCGGCGTGGGCAGCATGTGCGGAAGATCCGCCGGCGGGCCGGCCACTGCGTCGATGTCGAAGAAGACGGCCCCCGGCAGGTGCGCCTCGCGGTGCAGCGCGCGCGCGTCGAGCCCCGTCGGCGGGGCGTGCCAGCTCGCATCGACGATGCGCAGCCCCGTCTCGTTCAGCCGCTCGGCGAGGGCAGAGGCGGCGATGAGTTCGGCCTCCATGGCGGCAAGGATTGGCAGTTCTTCGCGACGCGGTCAAGGCGAGAGGGCGCGTGAAGCTTCCGGGAAGGGGGGAGATTCCCCTTGCCGGATGGCGGGCTCGCTCCTAGTTTCTGCCCGGCCCCGGCCCCGGCGCCGCGCTGCGGGAGGCCGGGCGCGGAGGCGCCGGCAGGGGGAGCGAGAACTCCCTGTGCAATCGACGGCGCGCAATCCACAGGGAGGATCGGCGATGAAGAGAATCATGCTCCTGGCGGCGCTCGCGCTGCTCGCAACGGCCGGAGCCGCGCGGGCGGAGAGTTCGCTCGTTGGCCTCATGCAGGCCTGGTGGAGCTATACGGCCTATGAGGACACCTTGCCCGCGGTCGATGAAGACGCCACGCAGACCGGCTTCGGCCTGCGCCGCGCGCGGGCGGGCTGGAGCTACAAGCAGGGCGATCTCGGCGGTCTCGTCGTGGGCGAGGTGACCGGCGATCGCGTCTACGTCCTTGAGGCCTACGGCGACTGGAAGGTCAACGAGCTGCTCGGCCTGCGCGCCGGCCGCTTCGGGGGCGTCGGCAGCCAGGCGGGGTGCCTGACCTCCTCGGCCAAGCTCGACCTCATCGACGTCAACCTCGTCGGCAGCCGCTGGTCCAGCGCTACCGTCGGTTCGGATGGTCGCACGATCGGCGCCCAGCTCAATCTGACGCCGAACGAGGTCTTCTCGCTGCGCGTGCTCGCGCACAACGGCACGGGCAACTGGAATCTCGACTTCACGCCCAGCAACAGCAGCCACGGCGATCCGACAGCAGTGGATGAGGACGACGAACCCGCGCCGACGATGGTGGACACGGGCGCTCTGCCCCAGCTCGACTTCGGTGTCTACGCCAACCCGACGCCGGCGCTGGCCGTGGGCTTCACCTATGGCCTGCCGCACGAGTTCCGTCAGACGACGGGTTCGCTGACCGCCTTCGTCTACTACACGGCGCCGCGCTCCTTCCTGAAGTTCGACTACGCGACCCTCATGCACAATCCCGTCTGGGATGAGAACGACGCGGACTACACCAGCCTCGGCTACTCGCTGACCGCCGGCTACGGCCTGACCAAGAAGGCCGAGCTGGTGGGCCGCTACGAAACCTGGGACGAGGACACCGACGTCGACTACGACACGGAGGACCCGGGAGAGGCCGATCCGAGCTTCGTCAAGAACTTCGCGCTGGGCCTGAACTACTATGTCAACCCGGAGGCGAAGTACGACCAGGTCCTCAAGGCCGCCTTCACCCTGCGCATGGACGAGATGCCCGAGGGCGTGGACATCGCCGATCCCTACCTCTTCCAGCTCATGTGGCAGATCTACCTG
>VGXI01000334.1 GCA_016873475.1 bacterium
GGGGGCGAGTCGCTAGCGACCGGCGGCTAGGTGGTCCGGCGATTGACTGCGGGGGCTGTTCCCAGGCAAACTGAGCCTCCTCCCACGACGCCGACCCACAGGAGCTTGGGTATGGCTCGTGAGCGCCAGCCGAAGGCCGAGTCCCGCCTCGCGCGGGGCCACGCTCGGCCCGGGGCCAGTGTCCCGGTAGCGTCGCCGCGCGCGGTGGTGCCCGCGGACTACGTCTTCGCATTCGCTGAGATCAAGTCGCGCATTGAACGGGAGCGCCTGCGCGTCGTCCTGGCTGCCAATGCGGCAATGGTCCTGCTCTACTGGGATGTGGGGCGGATGATCCTGGCCCGCCAAGAGCAGGCCGGCTGGGGCGCCAAGGTGATCGATCGCCTGGCCGCGGATCTCCGTGAGGCCTTTCCGGACATGAAGGGGTTCTCCGCCCGCAACCTCAAGTACATGAGGGCTTTCGCTGCGGCCTGGCCGGAACGGGCAATTGTGCAAGAGCCTCTTGCACAAATCCCCTGGTCACACCACATCGCCCTGTTGGAGAGGCTCGACGACTCGGCGGCGCGACTCTGGTATGCGCGAGAGGCCATCCGGAACGGGTGGTCCCACAGCATCCTGGTGCTTCACATCCGCAGCCGCACGCAGGAGCGGCAGGGGAAGGCCTTGACCAACTTCAAGGCCGCCATGCCTCCCGGCGACTCGGACCTGGCCCAGCAGATCTTTAAGGACCCCTACCTCTTCGATTTCCTCGGCACCGCCGATCCACGCCGCGAGCGCGAGGTCGAGCTAGCACTCGTCGACCACGTCCAGCGCTTCCTGCTCGAGCTGGGCGCTGGCTTCGCCTTCGTCGGTCGCCAGGTGCCGCTGGAGGTCGGCGACCGTGACTTCGCCGTCGATCTTCTGTTCTACCACCTCAAGCTGCGCCGCTACGTGGTCGTGGAATTGAAGGCGGTGGCCTTCGATGCGAGATTCGTCGGCCAGCTCAACCTTTACCTCTCGGCCGTCGACGATCTACTGCGGCATCGGGACGATCAGCCGACGATCGGCTTGCTTCTCTGCCGTTGCAAGGACAAGATCGAGGTAGAATATGCACTGCGGCACTTGAGGCGGCCCGTTGGCGTTGCCGAGTGGGAGACGCAGCTCATCGACAAGCTCCCGAAGGCGCTCGCTGGCAGCCTACCGACGATCGAGGAGATCGAGGCAGAGCTGTCGGAGCATGCCCGGCGGCCGGTTAGGCCCAAGGCTGGCGCCTAGCCGGCGCCAGCTTGATCGGGGCCGGCCCTTGCCCTAGTGTGATTGTCACTCGGTTTCTGATGCCGCTTGCGCAGTCATTTGGCGAGGAGAAGTCGCGTTGACCTTCAGAACGAGCTCGCGAATCGCCGGCTACGCGTTCCTGCTCTACATCGCCCTGGGGATCGCGGCGATGGCTCTCTTCGGCAGGGCCACTGGCGACGGCGAGACCGCCGCCAAGCTCGCCGGCATTGCCCAGCACGAGACGCTCGCGCGCCTGGCGGCCCTGTGCAATCTGCTCACCGCCTTCACGGCGCTGGCGCTGGGGGTATCGCTCTACGCGCTCACCCGTGCCGTGGATCGCGACCTCGCCCTGCTCGGCCTCGCCTGTCGCGTGGGCGAGGGAGTGATCGGGGCCGCCGGGATGCAGTCCTCGCTGGGGCTGCTCTGGCTCAGCACGACCACCGGCGCCGAGGCGCCGTCTGCGGAGGGCGCGCAGGCCATCGGCGCCTACCTGCTCGCGCAGAACTCGGGCGTGCTGGTCGCCGGGCTCTTCTTCGCCGTGGGCAGCAGCTTTTTCGCGTGGCTCTTCCTGAAGGGACGGCTGATCCCCGCCTGGCTGGCCTGGCTGGGCTTGGTCGCCTCGCTGCTGCTCGTGGTGGGGTTGCCGCTGCGGCTCGCCGGCGCGCTGCCGGGCAGCGTGGCCATGGCGCTCTGGGCGCCGATGGCGGCCTTCGAGATTCCCTTCGCGGTCTGGCTCTTGATCAGGGGGATCGCCCCTCGCTAGACTGAGACCCCCCGTCCCCCGGGGAGTGACCAGCAATCCTCCTGCATCTGCGGCCGCGGCCCTGCCCGCGTGGCCGCTGCCTGGGGGATTGCCTCGTGAAGAGAAGCTCCAGCCGCCGCGGCGGCATGAAGTCCGCGGACCTGCGCCTCCTGATCCAAGCCGGCGAGAGCAGCACGCTCGAGTTCAAGGAGAGCTTGCCCGCGGCCCTGGCGCGCGATCTTGTCGCTTTGGCCAACGCCGAGGGCGGGCGCGTCCTGCTGGGCGTGCGCGACGACGGCTCGGTGCTTGGGGTGAAGGACTCCAGTGCGCTGCGGGCCCGCGTGCAGGACATCGCGCGCAACTGCGACCCGCCGGTTGGGGTGAGTGTCGGGGCTGTGGGTGGCGTGCTCGTCGTCGAAGTGCGCGAGAGTGACGCCAAACCGGTGCAGTGCAGCGAGGGCTTCTTCCT
>VGXI01000335.1 GCA_016873475.1 bacterium
ATGTGCCGGACAGCGTGAAGACCGGCTACGAGATCAGCTTCACGCGCTACTTCTACAAGCCGAAGCCGCTGCGCACGCTGGAGGAGATCCGGGCGGACATCCTGGCACTGGAGAGGGAGACCGAGGGGCTGCTCGGCGAGATCCTTGGGGGCACGCACTGATGGCCACTCAGCGCTATTCCGTCACCCCGCATCCGATCGAGACTCTCCTCACCTGGGTGAAGTCGGGCGAGATCGCCATCCCTGAGATCCAGCGCCCCTTCGTCTGGGACGCGACCAAGGTGCGCAACCTCCTCGACTCACTCTACCAGGGCTACCCGGTCGGCTACCTGATCTCTTGGCGCAACCCCACCGTCAAGCTCAAGGATGGCACTCCCTCTGCGGGCAAGCGCATCCTGATCGATGGCCAGCAGCGGGTCACGGCGCTGATGGCGGCGCTGCTCGGGCGGGAGGTGCTGACCCGGGACTACGAGACGGTGCGCATCCGCATCGCCTTTCACCCCGGCGAGGAGCGCTTCGAGGTGCGCAACCCGGCGATCGAGAAGGACAAGGCCTGGATCGACGACATTGCGCGGCTCTTCGCGGCCGATGTCTACCTGGGCGACCTGACCGACGAGTACGTTACCAGGAACCCCGAGGCGAACCGCTCTGCGATCGGCAAGGTGCTCGAGAGGGTGGCGAAGATCACCAACAACCACGTCGGCCTGATCGAGTTGGCCGAAGACCTCGACATCGAGACGGTTACCGAGATCTTCATCCGGGTGAACTCAGCCGGCACCGAGCTGTCCCAAGCCGACTTCGCGATGTCGAAGATCGCCGTCAACGAAAGCTACGGCGGCAACGAGCTGCGCAAGGCCATCGACTACTTCTGCCACCTGGCCGTGGCGCCGGAGTTCTACTCGAAGATCGAGAAGGGCGATCCCGCCTTCGCGGGGTCCGGCTTCTGGCCAAGGATGAAGTGGCTCAAGGACGTCAGCGAAGATCTCTACGACCCCACCTACACTGACATGCTGCGCGTCGCCTTTACCTCGGAGTTCGGGCGAGGCAGGCTGCAGGACCTGGTGGCGCTGCTGTCAGGCCGCAACTTCGAAACCCGGGAGTACGAGGAGGCCATCGCCGAGGCGTCCTTCGGCAAGCTCAAGGCCGGCATCGAAGCCTTCATGAGCAAGACCCACTTCGACCGTCTGACGATGATCCTGCGTTCGTCGGGCTTCCTGACTGCCGACCTGATCCGCAGCCAGAACGCGGTCAACTTCGCCTACATCGTCTACCTGCGCGGCCGCGCTGCGCAGCTCGCCGCGGACGACCTCGAGCGCCTGGTCCGGCGCTGGTACGCCATGTCGATCTTGACCGGCCGCTATGCGGGCAGCCCCGAGACGGCCTTCGATGTGGATATCCGCCAGATCGAGAGCCAAGGCCTGACCGCCTATGTCGAGGCGGTGATCGGTAACGAGTTGCCGGACGCGTTCTGGACCGGCATGCTGCCGCAGCTCATGGATACCTCGTCGTCCACCAGCCCCTACTTCATCGCCTACCAGGCGGCTCAGGCGCGGCTTGGCGACAGGGGCTTTCTATCTACGGACATCACCGTGCGTGACCTGCTGCTCAACCGGGGCGACAAGCACCATGTCTTCCCGCGCAAGCACCTGCAGCAGCTGGGCCTCTCGCGCGGGCGCTACAACCAGATCGCCAACTTCGTCATCGCCCAGAGCGAGATCAATATCGCCATCGGCGACAAGGCGCCGGAGAAGTACTTCGCGGAGATCGCCGATCAGGTGAATGGCGGCAAGAAGCGCTACGGCGGCATCACCGACCCAGTGCGCCTGCGCGAGAATTACGAGCAGAACTGCTTGCCCGCGGGTCTGGCCGAGGGTGCGGTGCCCGCCTACGACGAGTTCCTCGCCGAGCGCCGCAGGCTGATGGCGCTGCGGATCAAGCAGTGGTTCGAGGTGCTATCGTGATCGACGGGCTCAAGCCCTATCCGGCGATGAAGGACTCTGGAGTGCCGTGGCTGGGGGAGGTGCCGGAGCACTGGGAAGCACGACGGGTCAAGCACGTCTTTCAACGAATCGTGGGCGGCTCAACGCCCCCGAGCTCGGAGGCAACGTACTGGGACGGAGCCGTTGTCTGGATAACTCCCGCAGATCTGAGCAAGGCCTCCAGTCTCAAGGGCTCGCAGCGACGAATCACGAGCGACGGCCTGTCGGCGTGCTCGGCGGAACTCGTGCCGCCGGGCAGCATCATCGTGACTTCTCGTGCACCCGTCGGCAATGTCGCTATAGCCGACGTCGAGCTCTGCACTAATCAGGGCTGCAAAGCTCTAGTCCCAGCGCTCGGCCTTATAGACCCAGTGTTCGGCTACCATGTCCTGTCCACGCTCAAGGGTGAACTCCAGAGCCTTGCCACCGGCACGACGTTCAACGAGATCTCTA
>VGXI01000336.1 GCA_016873475.1 bacterium
CCAGAAGCAGGGGATCAAGCCGATCATCGGCATGGAGGCGTACGTCGCGGGCGACCGGCACAACCGGACCGCCGAGCGCGAGAACAAGAGCTTCCACATGGTGCTGCTGGCCCGCAACCAGGCGGGCTACCGCAACCTGGTCAAGCTGGCCTCGGCGGCCTTCCTCGAGGGCTTCTACTACCGGCCGCGCATCGACCGCGAGATCCTCGCGCGCCACGCCGACGGGCTGATCGGGCTGTCGGCCTGCCTGAGCGGCGAGCCGAACTTCCACCTGCGCAGCGGCAACGTGGCCGCCGCCGTGGAGGCGGCGGCGGGGTGCCGCGACATCCTGGGCCGGGATCACTACTACCTGGAAATCCAGAACCACGGGCTGCCCGACGAGGAACGGATCCGCCAGCTGATGCCCGAGGTGGCGCGGCAGACGGGCTGCCCCATCGTGGCCACGAACGACTGCCACTTCCTGGAGCGCGAGCATCACGAGGCGCACGACATCCTCATGGCGCTGCAGACGGGCAAGACGCTGAACGACCCGTCGCGCTGGCGCAGCCACACGCCCGAGGTCTATTTCAAGTCCAGCGAGGAGATGCTGGCGCTGTTCCGCGACTGGCCGGAGGCGGTCGCCAACACGCTGCACATCGCCGACCAGGTGGAATTCGAGCTGGAGCTGGGCAAGCTGCTGCTGCCGGCCTTTCCGCTGCCGGACGGCTTCGCCACGGCCGACGACTACCTGGCCCACCTGGCGCGCGAAGGACTGCCGCGCCGATACGGCACGGTCACGCCGGAGCTGCGCGAGCGGCTGGACTACGAACTGGGGGTCATCCGCCAGACGAAGTACGCCGGCTACTTCCTGATCGTCTGGGACTTCATCGACGCGGCCCGCCGCATGGACGTGCCGGTGGGACCGGGCCGCGGCTCGGCCGCGGGCAGCCTGGTCTGCTACTGCGTCGGCATCACGGACGTCGACCCCATCCGCCACCAGCTGCTGTTCGAGCGCTTCCTGAATCCCGAGCGCATCTCGATGCCGGACATCGACGTGGACTTCTGCTTCGAGGGACGCGGGCGGGTCATCGAGTACGTGGCGCGCAAGTACGGACGCGACAACGTCTCGCAGATCATCACCTTCAACACCATGGCGGCCCGCGCGGTCCTCAAGGACGTGGCGCGCGTGCTGGAATTCCCCTTCGCCGAGGGCGACCGCATCAGCAAGCTCGTGCCCGAGGAACTGGGGATCACCCTGCAGAAGGCCATCGACGAGGCGCCCGGCCTCAAGGAGGTGGCCGAGGAGTCGCCCGACCACGCCAAGCTGCTGCGCAACGCGCTGGTGCTGGAGGGCTTCAACCGCAACACCGGCATCCACGCCGCGGGCGTGCTGATCACGCCGTCGCCGCTGGTCGAGCACGCGCCGCTCTACCGCAGCACGAAGGGCGACGTCACCGTCCAGTACGACATGAAGATGAGCGAGGCCCTGGGGCTCCTCAAGATGGACTTCCTGGGCCTGCGCACCCTGACGGTGATCGACAAGGCGCTGGACCTGATCGCCGAGACGACGGGCGAGCGGCTGGCGGCCGATCGCATCCCGACCGACGATCCGCGGACCTTCAAGCTGCTGCAGGAGGGCCGCACCGTCGGCATCTTCCAGCTCGAGAGCAGCGGCATGCAGGAGCTGGTGCGCAAGATGGCGCCCACGGGCTGGGACGACATCACCGCCATCTGCGCGCTCTACCGCCCGGGGCCCCTGGGCGCGGACATGGACAAGGCCTACGTCGAGCGCAAGCACGGCCGGCAGCGGGTGCAGTACAAGGATCCCGCGCTGGAGCCGATCCTGCGCGACACCTACGGCGTGATCCTCTACCAGGAACAGGTGATGCAGATCGCCGCGGCGATGGGCGGCTTCACCATGGGGGAGGCCGACACGCTGCGCAAGGCGATGGGCAAGAAGAAGGCCGACATCATGGCGGCCCTCAAGGTGAAGTTCATCGAGGGCGCCCGCGCGCGCGGCCATGACCAGCGCGTCGCCACCGAGATCTACGAGGAGATGGAGTTCTTCGCCGAGTACGGCTTCAACAAGAGCCACTCGGCGGCCTACGCGCTGCTGTCGATCCAGACCGCCTGGCTGAAGGCGCACCACCCGGCCGAGTTCATGGCCGCGACGATGACCACCGAGATGCGCAAGAGCGAGCGCATCACGCAGCTCATCGACGAGTGCAAGGCGCTGGGGCTGCGCATCGTGCCGCCGGACATCAACCGGCCGCGCCCGGAGTTCGGCGTGCGCGACGGGCAGGTCGTCTTCGGGCTGGGCGCCGTGCGCGGCGTGGGAGCGACGGCCATCGAGGTCATCGCCGCCTGCCGCGAGCAGCTCGGCCGCGACTTCACGGACCTGTTCGACCTCTGCGAGCACGTCGACCTG
>VGXI01000337.1 GCA_016873475.1 bacterium
GGGGGCCGCCGCGATCGCGGGCGGCAGCGCCGGGCCGGCGAAGGCCATCCAGGTGAAGTCGGCGTAGACCGCGCCCGGATCGCGCAGACGACCCCAGTAGTCGAGTAGCACCACCTGCCCGGGCGCCAGCCGTCGCGGGCGCGCGGGGTCGGGGTTGTGGTGGGGATTGCCGCTGTCGGGCCCGAAGGCGACGATGGGCGGCCCGTTCGTCTCGAGGCCGGCCGCCTCCATCTCGGCGAGCATCCACTGCTGCAGTGCGTGGTCGCTGAGCGGCTCGCCGGCGGCGAGGGCCGCGCGCAGGCGCGCGAGGGCGCCGCGGCGGATCGTCTCGAGGCTGGCAGCGGCGCGCTCGTGGCTCGCGAGCGCCGCCACGCTCCAGGGCGCCTCCAGGCGCTGCACGAGATCGGCCGAGCTGACGATCGTCAGGCCGAGCCCGCGCAGCCACTCGAGCGTGCCGCCGTCGACGTGCGAAACCGTCGGCAGGGCGCCGCCCGGCGAGTACTCCATCGCGATCGGCGCGCCCTGCGGGAGCAGGGCGGCGATCAGGGTCTCCAGCTCGCGCCAGCCCTTGAAGAGCCGCTGCGCGCCGGGCAGGCGGCCGAAGTGGTGGGCCTCGACGCTGGACTGCAGGCGCAGGGGCTCGCCCGTCGCCGGGATCCAGTAGAAGAAGCGCCGCGTGAGCAGGGCGCCCGCAGGCACCGCGAGCAGCTCGAGCGCCACCGGGTTGGAGCCGCGAAAATCGTAGAGCAGCCAGCCGGCCAGGCCTTCGCCGCGGATGGCCGCCTGCACCGTCGCCAGGTCGTGCTTCATCGTCCACCTCTCTCGAAGCTGATCTCGTAGGGAACCCAGCAGGCCACCGGTCGGCCGTCGATCGTGCCGGGCGCGAAGCGCAGCTCGCCGATGATCCGCTCGGCTTCGCGCCGGCAGGGCGGGCAGTCGAAGCCGCCCTCGTCGACGAGCTCGTGCGCGGAGACGCGGCCGTCCGGCTCCACGCGGAGACGATAGCGCAGGCGCCCGCTGCTCTTCAGCTTGCCGAGCAGGGCGCGACTCGGCCAGGCGGCCTGGAGGATGCGCGGCGACTCGCGAGCTGGTCCGCCGCCGCCCGCCGCGGGAGCGCCGGCAGCGCCGAGCGGGCCGGTCCCGGGCGCCTCGCCGGCGCCGGGAGCCCCGCCCGCAGGCGCCGGTGCCGGAGCGCTGGGGGACGGCTCGCTGGGGGTGTCCAGAGCGGCAGGCGTGTCGGCTGCCTCGTCGACCTGCGCGTCGGCCGCCGCCGCGGTGTCCATCGCCGGGGATTCGCCGCCGGGTCCGCCGCTGGGCTCCCAGACCACCTGCACCTGGCTCCAGTCGGTGCCGCCGCGCTTCTGCCAGTCCAGTCCCGGCAGGCGGCCGCCCACGCGGGGCAGCACGCCGATGGCCAGCCACGCACCGAGCAGCAGCGCGAGACCGATGAAGACCAGCCAGCGCCAGGGTCGAGGCGGGGGATGGCCGGGAGGGATGGCTTGCGGGCTCATGTCCTCGGGACTTATAAGGGCAAGGAACGCCCGGCTGCAAGGAGGGTCCATGCGCGCCACGCCGGCCGAGCTCGCCGCCCTGCTCGCAGGGGAGGCCACACCCGCTCTGCGCCTCGAGGGCCTGCGGGTCCAGCGCGGCGAGGGCCGCCCCGCCGAGGCCGCCCCCGTCCAGCTCGCGGGCGCGCGCTTCGTTCCGCCGGTGGGCGAGGCCCGGGTTCTCGATCTCAGCGGCTGGACCCTGCTGCCCGGTCTCTGCGACGCCCACCTGCACCTCTTTCACGAGGCCCGGCGCCGCCTGCGGGTGGACCTGAGCGGGCTGCGCCGTCGGGCCAAGCTCTGGGAGCGCCTGGCGGCGGCGGCGTCCGGCGGCGAGGGACCGCTGATCGGGGTCGCCTGGGACGAGAGCGACTGGGACGATCCGCGCTTCCCCACCCGGCGCGAGCTGGACGCCCTGCTGCCGACCCGGCCGGTGGGCTTGATCCGCGTCTGCGGGCACGTCGCCGTGGCGAACGGCGAGGCGCTGCGCCGGCTCGGCCGCGCGGCGGAGGACGGCCTGCTGCTCGAGGGCGAGGCCGTGGCCCTCGCGCGAGCTTTCCCGCTGGGCCGCGCCGAGCTGCTCGCCGCCGCCGCGGCGGCCGCCGCCGACTTCGCGCGGCAGGGGCTGACGGCCGTCACCGATATGGGCGCTGCGGAGCTGCCGGCGCTGGCCAGCGCCCTGCCCCGCGATTTTCCGCTGCGCGTCGAGTACTTCCACGCGGGTCCGCTCGCGGAGCTGCCGGCGGCCCAGCCGGACGCGGTGGGCCTTGCCCTGGGGCGCAAGTTCTTCCTGGACGGCTCGATCGGCGGCCGCACGGCGGCCGTCGCGGCGCCCTATGTCGAGGGCGGCCGGGGGG
>VGXI01000338.1 GCA_016873475.1 bacterium
CCCCCCGAAAGCGCACGATGTCAGCAAGGCGATTGACAAGGCGAACGGAGAAACTGGCCGGTTGCTGAGGTTCACGGGATGGATGCGGGAAACGGGGCTCACGGCACGGCAGATTGACGAAGCCACCGAGACGAATATGGGGGGGCACTACCTGACGGCCAAGAGCCAACCTGCCATCCCGACTCGGTGCCAATGGGCCAAACTGCGCCCTTTGTGCGGCGATATCCCTGCGTGGGTCGATGAGTTGGTTGATCGCATCGAAGCCGAGCGGGAGGTGGTGGGGCAGGACACCAAGGCGCGGAGCACGAGTGGGAAAAGTGCACTCCCCTCAGTCGGCGGGGAAACGGTTTATGAGACGTGGGACATCACCGCCCCCGCCACCGCCGCCGCCCGCGAGTGGGCAGGTTGGGGCACGGCGCTCAAACCAGCGTGGGAGCCGATCATTGTGGCGCGGAAGCCGCTCGAAGGCACCGTAGCCGAGAATGTGCTGCGGCACGGGACGGGGGCGCTAAATGTGGACGGGTGCAGGGTGGGGACGGTGGATGATGTCCCATCTGTTCACGCTACAAGGCGGTCAGATTATCCACAGTCCTACAAGGGAGATGGCGCTGGGTGGGGAAGATCGAGGGGTGGGTTCGCTGGGGATAGTGTCTGCTGGGAACCGAATGGAGGCCGCTGGCCCGCGAACCTGATCCACGACGGCAGCGACGAGGTGGTTGGGCTGTTTCCGCAGACGACGAGCGGGAGTGGTCAGCGAAGGCCGAAACCGACAGAGAACCGAGCGGCATACATGGCAGGCTGGCCTGCAAACGGATACGAACGCGACGGCGACTCCGGTTCCGCCGCCCGCTTCTTCTACTGCGCCAAGGCGAGCAAGGCGGACCGGGAAGAGGGGTGCGAGGGGTTGGATGAAAAGGAACTCAAGGCATACGGTGACTTTGAGGGAACGCCTGAACATGGCCCGAAAAAGAACGTCCGTGCCAAGAACCACCACCCGACCGTCAAACCTACCGCCCTCATGCGCTACCTGTGCCGCCTCGTGACGCACCCGGATGGTGTGGTGCTTGACCCGTTCGCCGGGAGCGGCAGCACGGGCAAGGCGGCCATGCTGGAGGGCTTCCGCTTCATCGGCATTGAGCGCGACCCAGAGTACGCCAAGATCGCCGAGGCACGCATCAGCGCCGCACTGCTCCCATTGGAGGCGATAACATGAGCCGCTGGTGCCGGGAGATGATTCGCTCCAACAACCAGGAGATCGCCGATGAGTAACCTGCCCGCCCAACTGGACGCCAAACTTGGTGCCATCAACGAGACCTTCTCCGTCAAGGACTTGATCGACGCCGCCGCGCAGGCACGAAAGGAGCAGCCATGAGCATTGAGACCATCGTGTGGGCTGTCGTCGGAGCCAACGTCGCCCTGTTCCTGTTCGGCGCCGCCATGACGCGCCGGCAGAAGCGCCGCGACCGGCCCCGGATCAGGTGCTGGAGGCCGGACGAGAAGGGAGGGCCAGATGGCCGAGGTCCTGCTGCGTAGGTGCGCCTGCTATGCCTACAAGATCCGCGACAAGGCCAAGCGCCGCACCGCGGATGGGTGTCGCTTCTGTGTCCGCGACGGCGGCCCGATCTGCGGGCTCCGAGTGAAGTCGGGCATCTGCACGCGCGCGCCAGGCCATCGCGGAGACTGCGTGGCGTGCGGGCACAAGATCCACGACCTGCGCAGGCAGAACAACCGGCGCATCATCCTGTGGGGGCAGAGGGGATGAGCGAGACCCGCTTCACCGTCCGCCCGGGCGACCGCCTCCAGATCACGATTCACGGGCTTCCGGGCCGCTATGTGCGATGGCAGGCCGCGGCCGGTGCGTTCCGCGAGGCTGGGGCCATCCTCGGCGTGGCGATCACGCTCCTCTCGGGCGCCTGGCCCAGCGGGAGGCCGCGATGAGCAGCGCGAAGCGGAGGGCAACATGAATGGACGAACACACGTTGACCTGTTTTCCGGGCTGGGAGGCTTTTCTCTCGCGGCGGCCGCCAATGGAGTCAGAACCGTCCAGTTCTGCGAAATCGACCAGCGATGCAGAGACTTCCTTGCCCGCACCTTCCCCGGAGTGCCCATCCATGACGACGTGCGCACTCTCGGCTTGGCCGACGCCGCGAGCGGAAGACAGCGAGATGACGGGGGCGCACCGGGGAGTGCCGGACACGCTGACGAGCGCGACAAGGACGATTGGAGATCTTTGCTCCCAAGAGGTCGCCGACAGTTCGGAGAGCGAAACATCGGCAACCCCGTCTACTTCGAGGATGTCTGCATGGCCGACGCCGAATGCAATGGCAGGCGGGGGTCGCACCAGGAGCGGAGATCAGCAGGAACC
>VGXI01000339.1 GCA_016873475.1 bacterium
GGGGTGTTGAGCACGCGATCGGCCTGGGCCGTCCACTGCTCCCAGTCGCCCTGTGCGCGCAGGCGGCGCACCGCGGCCGCCGCGCCCGCGCCCCCTCGCTTGGCGACCCGCTCGATCAGGCGCGCCGGCGGCGCCCAGGTGAGGAGCACGCCGTCGACCGCGAAGGGACGCGCGGCGAGCTGGAACCAGAGCACGACCTCCATCACGAGCAGACCCTGGCCGCGCTGCCGCCAGTCGACGGCCTTCTCGCCCAGCTCGCTGAACACGTGGGGATGGAGCAGCGCCTCGAGTTCGGCGAGCAGGGCCGCGTCGTCGAAGGCGCGGGCGGCGATCAGCGCGCGGTCGGGCCGCCCGTCCGGGCCGAAGACGGCCTCGCCGAAGAGGCGGCGGAGCCCCGCGTGCACGTCCTCGTGCCGGGCGAGCAGGCGGTGGACGAGGGCGTCGGCGTCCAGCACCGTGGCGCCGCAGTCGGCGAAGAGCCGGCAGACGGTGCTCTTGCCGCTCCCGAGCGGGCCGGTGACGACCCAGACGCGTCCAGGCAGTGCGGTCAATGCGCCTCCAGCCAGTTGTCGCCGCTGCCCCACTCCACCTTGAGCGGGACGGCGAGGTCCCCCACGCCCTCCATGAGCGGAATCACCCCGGCCGCCAGGGCCGCCAGCTCGCCGGGCGCCGCCTCGAAGAGCAGCTCGTCGTGCACCTGCAGGAGCAGGCGGGCGCCGAGACCGCTGCGCCCGAGCCAGTCGTGCACGCGCAGCATCGCGAGCTTGATGAGGTCGGCGGCGCTGCCCTGGATCGGCGTGTTGATCGCCACGCGCTCGCCGAAGGCGCGCAGCGCCGGATTGCTGCTCGCGAGCTCGGGCAGCGCCCGCCGACGCCCGAGCAGTGTGCTGACGGCGCCGTCGCGCCGGGCGGCGAGGAGCGTCGCGTCGATCCAACGCCGCACGCCGGGGAAGGCCGCGAAGTACTCCTCGATGAAGCGCTGGGCCTCGGCGCGCGGGATGCGCAGGCGCTGCGCCAGCCCGTGCGCGCCCATCCCGTAGAGCACGCCGAAGTTGACCGCCTTCGCGCGGTCCCGCTCGTCGCGGCCGATCTCCGCCTCCGCCTTGCCGGACAGGCGCGCCGCCGTCCAGCGGTGGATGTCGCGCTCGCCGGCGAAGGCTTCGCGCAGCGCCGCATCGCCGCTCAGCGCCGCGAGGATGCGCAGCTCCACCTGGCTGTAGTCGAAGGAGGCGAGCTTCAGGCCCGGCGCCGGCACGAAGGCGCGGCGGATCTCCTTGCCCAGCTCGCTGCGCACCGGGATGTTCTGCAGGTTGGGATCGGAACTGGACAGGCGGCCCGTCGCGGCCACCGCCTGGTTGAAGCGGGTGTGCACGCGGCCGGTGGCGGGGAGCACCATCGCCGGCAGCACGTCGACGTAGGTGCTCTTCAGCTTCGACAGCTCGCGCCACTCGAGCACCCAGCCGGCGATCGGGTGCTCGCCGGCGAGTTCACCCAGCACCTGCTCGTCCGTGGAGTGGCCCGTCTTCGTCTTGCGGCCGGCCGGGAGCTTCAGCTCCTCGAAGAGCACGGCGGCCAGCTGCTTCGGACTGCCGATCGCGAAGGCGCGGCCGGCGGCGGCGTGGATGCGCGCTTCCAGCTCGCCGCGCGCCCTTTCCATGCGCTCACCGAGGGCGGCGAGCTGCGCCGTGTCGAGGCCGATACCGGCCGCCTCCATCGCCGCGAGCACGGGCACGAGCGGCATCTCCAGGTCGCGGAAGAGGCGCTCGACCCCGGCCGCCGCGAGCGCGGGCGCGAGGGCGTCGGCCAGGCGCAGCGTGAAGTCGGCGTCCTCGGCGGCGTACTGCGTGAGGCGGTCCAGGGGCACCCGGGTGATGTCGCGTTCCTTGTCGCCGGCGGCGAAGAGCGCCTCGTAGGGGATCATCTGGTGGCCGAGCAGCTCCAGGGCGAGGGCGTCCAGGCCGTGGCTGCGCCGGCCGGGGTCGACGCAGTAGCTGGCGAGCATCGTATCGAAACAGGGACCCGCTATCGGCAGCCCATGCCGGGCAAGGACTTGTGCGTCGAACTTGAGATTCTGCGCGAGCTTCTCGCAGTCCCCGCTCGCCAGGGCAGGCGCCAGCGCCGCCTGCAGATCGGCGAGGGCCAGACCGGTCCCGGCGCAGCGGCCGGCCACCGGCAGGTAGCTGGCCTCGCCCGGGACGAGCGCCACGCTGATCCCGACCAGGTCGGCGGCGAGCGGATCGAGTCCGGTCGTCTCCGTGTCGACGGCGAAGCGCGCTGCCGCGGCCAGCCGCGCGCCGAGAGCGGCCAGCTCCCCGGCGTCTTCCACGCAGCGGTAGCTGGCGAGCGGCGCCGCCCGGCTCTC
>VGXI01000340.1 GCA_016873475.1 bacterium
CCCCTCCTGCTCCGTCTCGTGCCAGTCGTAGTAGTCGCCCCCCACCTGGCGGCTGGGTCGGCTGTGGCCGTGCAGGCGCAGGCCGGGCAGCCGCGGCTTCTCCTTGGGCAGCAGGCCCGACTGGATGCGGAAGGCGAGCTGCATCTCCTCCTCGAGCAGGCGCTTGTCCAGCAGCTCGCCGAGCAGGGCGAGGTTGCGCACGACCGCCGTGAGCTGGGCGCCGAGCAGGATGAGGTGCTCGCGCTCGGCGCCGCGCAGCCCGCCGCCGCCCTCGCGCGGACCCAGGAGCAGCAGGCCGCGGCAGCCGCCCTCGTCGACCAGGGCCAGGGTCTGCTCCCAGACCGGCGTGTCCGTCGGCTCGGGCAGCGCGTTGCGCCGCGACCAGGCGCGGAACTCGCGCCAGTGCAGCGGCTCGACGAGCAGGCGCAGGTGCTCCCGGTGCGCCGCCAGTTCGCGGAACCAGAGGGGATCGGGCTCCGCGCCCTCCGCGCGCGGGCACTCCCAGACGAGCAGCCGGCTGCGATCGACGTGGAAGACGTCCTGGAGCACGGGCGAAAGGGCGGACTCCACCTCGTCGAGCCGGCTGACGTCGCCCAGGCGCGCGCCGAGGCGGCGCAGGGCGTCGCGCCGTGGATCGCCGCTGTGGCCGAAGAAGCGGCGGTCGAGGACACCCTCGACGCGCGAGAGCAGCGGCTGGAAGAGGATGATCGCGAAGACGGTCAGCCCCGCCTCGAAGAGCGCGCCCAGGTTGCCGAGGTAGGCCGTGAAGAGATCCTGGAAGCGGCTGAGCAGGAACAGGTAGAGCAGCGCGAGCAGCAGGGAGACGGCCACGTCGAGCACGCCCCGCCGCGCCAGCAGCCGGATGCGCAGGAAGCGGTGGCGGATGGCCGCGTAGGCCACCACGGCGCTCGACAGGATCATCGAGGCCGCCAGCAGATGCGGCTTGACCGTCGCCGAGGGCTGTCCGCCGAAGAAGATGGGCAGGGCCTCCGCGAGCAGGTAGCCGGCCAGGGGCAGCGCGAAGCCGAGGCTGAGCAGGAGCCGCTGCCGGCGCAGGTTGACGCCGCGGCGCAGGTCCTCGCTGCGGGCGAGCAGCACGAGGGCCGTCAGGCCCATCAGGAGATTGACGCCCGGAAAGAGCAGCGAGTGCAGGGAGACGCCGAGCGACCAGATCGTGTCCAGCGCCGAGAGCTGGCCGCCGAAGCGGCTGGCCGTCTCCTGCACCGGACCGAGGAAGGCCGAGGGCTCCACCCGGCGCACCGACAGGATGAGCAGGAGGTGCACGACGTGGGGCAGGTAGAGCAGCAGGGGCAGGGCGCGGAAGCGCTCGAGGATCGCCCGCCGCCGCGGGAAGACGAGGCTGAAGAGCAGCAGGGTCGGGAAGAAGAACTCCCAGGTGTAGGAGAAGCGCTCCAGGAAGCCGCCGAGGAGGACGATCTCGCCCTCGTCGCTCTTGGGCTGCACGAGGCCGACGCCGGCCAGGATCGGCGCGATGCCCCCGAAGAAGAGCATGAAGGCGACGACGCGGTGGAGCTGCTCGCTGCCGAAGCGGCGCAGGAGGCCGAGGCCCCAGACGAGCATCAAGGCGCCGGCGACGAAATAGATGACGGGCAGGAAGGTCTCAGGAGCCATCCCTGTCTCCGCGGCCGGTCGCGCTACTGATCGGCTTCGCTCCCGCTGACGGCCTTCTCCAGCTCGATCACGAAGCGTCCCGCCTCATCGCGCCGCGTGCGCACGGCGTCCATGATCTCCCGCATGATGAAGATGCCCCGCCCGCGGGCGCCGAGGAAGGCGGGGTCCTCGGGTGCGGGCGCCGGCGCCCGCAGCCGCTCCGGCGGGAAGCCGGGGCCGCCGTCGCTGACGGCGATGCGAAAGCGCGTCTCGCTCAAGGCCAGCTCGACGCCCACCCGCAGCTCCGCGCGAAAGCGGTTGCCGTGCTCGATGGCATTGCTGACGGCCTCGATGCTGGCGATCGAGATCTGGTTGAGTTCCGCCTGGTCCCAGTCCAGGGCCTGGCCGATCTCCTGCAGCGCCGCGTTGATGACGCCGAGCCAGCGGAAGTCGCTGGGCAGGTCCCAGCGCAACACGTCGACGCCGTTGCCGCTCGCGCTCATGCTCCTGCCCGCCCCGCTCGCCGCCCGGTCCTCACGAGACGAAGCTCGCCAGGGCCTCTTCTTCGGTCTCGTAGGTCTCGAAGATGCCGGCCAGCTTGGTCACCATCAGGATCGATTCGATGCGCCCGGAGATGTTCGCCAGCTTGAACTGCCCGCCGGCGTCCTGCACCGAGGTGTAGCCCGCGATGAGGATGCCCAGGCCCGT
>VGXI01000341.1 GCA_016873475.1 bacterium
TTTTTCTGGAGCGTCTATGTGGCGCTCATCAGCCTGGTCAGCATCGTCGGATGCGGCGTGTTCCTCTGGTCGCAGGGCAGGGCCAAGGCCAACGCGGCGGGCGAGACCGGCACCACCGGCCACGTCTGGGACGAGACCCTGCAGGAGTACAACCACCCGCTGCCGCGCTGGTGGAGCTGGCTCTTCTACATCACCGTGTTCTTCTCGCTCGGCTATCTCGCCGTCTATCCGGGCCTGGGCAGCTACGAGGGCGCCTTCAAGTGGAGCTCGCGCGGCCAGTACGAGGGCGAGATGAAGCAGGCCGAGGCGCAGTACGCGCCGATCTTCGCCAAGTTCCAGGGCCAGGACGTGAAGGCCGTGGCGGCCGACCCGGAAGCGAGGAAGATGGGCGAGCGCCTGTTCCAGACCTACTGCGCCCAGTGCCACGGTTCGGACGCGCGCGGTGCCAGGGGCTTCCCCAACCTCGCCGACGGCGACTGGCTGTGGGGCGGCGAGCCCGATCAGATCAAGGCCGCCATCCTCGACGGCCGCCAGGGCATCATGCCGCCGCACGCGCAGCTCGGGGCGGAGACCGTCAAGGACCTCGCCCACTACGTGCGCTCGCTCACGCCGGACAAGCTCGCCCACGACGCGGCGCGCGCATCCCGCGGCAAGGAGGCCTTCGGTACGGCCGGCTGCGCCGGCTGCCACGGCCCCGACGCCAAGGGTATGCAGGCGGTGGGCGCGCCCAACCTGACCGACTCGATCTGGCTCTACGGCTCGTCCGAAGCCGTCATCGTCGAGACCATTTCCAAGGGACGCAGCAACAAGATGCCCGCCCACAGGGAGTTCCTCGGCGAGGCGAAATCCCACCTGCTGGCCGCCTATGTGTACGGGCTGTCGCAGGGCGGAACCGACAAGAAGTAAGCCTGTCACAATAACGACCCCGGGGGCACGACTCCCGGGGCATGCTTCCCCCGACACAACATGGCGCAACCCGCCCCCAAGCCGGCCGCCGCCGGCGCGAAGGTCATTCCGATCAAGGAGGATTCCCTCTACGAATCGGAGAAAAAGATCTACGCGCGCAGCGTGAGCGGCACCTTCGCCAACTGGCGCTGGATCCTCGTCTGGATCACGCAGGCCATCTTCTACGGCCTGTGCTGGCTCGAATGGAACGGCCGCCAGGCGGTGCTGTTCGACATCGTCGAGCGCAAGTTCTACCTGTTCGGCCTGGTGTTCTGGCCGCAGGACGTGTTCTACCTCGCCGTCCTGCTCATCATCTCGGCGCTGGCCCTGTTCCTGTTCACCGCCGTGGCCGGGCGCCTGTTCTGCGGCTACGCCTGCCCGCAGACCGTCTACACGGAAATCTTCATGTGGGTGGAGAAGCTGTTCGAGGGCGACCGGGCGGCGCGCATGAAGCTCGATGCCGCGCCCCTGACGGCCGGCAAATTCGGGCGCAAGGCGGGCAAGCACGCGGTGTGGATCGCAATCGCGCTGTGGACCGGCTTCACCTTCGTCGGCTATTTCACGCCGATCAAGACGCTGGCGGCTTCGTTCGCCGGCTGGCAGCTCGGGCCGTGGGAAACTTTCTGGATCTTCTTCTACGGCTTCGCCACCTGGGGCAACGCCGGCTTCATGCGCGAGCAGGTGTGCAAGTACATGTGCCCCTATGCCCGTTTCCAGGGCGTCATGTTCGACCCGGACACGCTCATCGTCACCTACGACGCCGAGCGCGGCGAGCCGCGCGGAGCGCGCTCGAGGAAGGCCGATTACAAGGCGGCGGGCAAAGGCGACTGCGTCGACTGCGGCATTTGCGTGCAGGTCTGCCCGACCGGCATCGACATTCGCAAAGGCCTGCAGTACGAGTGCATCGGCTGCTCGGCCTGCATCGACGCCTGCGACCAGGTGATGGACAAGATGAACTACCCGCGCGGCCTGATCCGCTACTCGACCGAACACGCCCTGGCCGAGCACTGGGGACGCAAGGAGATCGTCGCCCACATCCTGCGGCCGCGCACGCTGCTGTATGGCGCGATCCTCTGCGCCATCGTCGCCGCCGCCGCGACGGGACTGACTTTGCGCCAGCCGCTCAAGGTGGATGTCATCCGAGATCGCGCGACGCTGGCGCGCGAGGTCGAGGCCGGGCTGATCGAAAACGTCTACCGGCTGCAGATCATGAACCTGGCCGAGGCGCCGCGCCGCTTCGCGCTGGCCGTGACCGGACTCGAAGGCATCCAGATCGTCACCGAGCGCGTCGTCGAGGCGCCGCCGGCCAGCACGCAGGCCGTCGCCGTGCGCGTGCGCGTGAACCCCGAGGCCGGCAAGCGCGGCTCCAACCC
>VGXI01000342.1 GCA_016873475.1 bacterium
GGGGCTCGGGCTCGCGCGCCAGGTACTCGGCGTGGCGCGCGGCGAGGATCACCCCCTGCGCGCCGCGCAGGGCCGTGTTGAGGTCGCGCTGCACGCGCAGCTCGGTAAGGCGCTCCTGGTTGCGGAAGAAGCGCGCCCAGCTGTAGCCCGGCGTCGGGTAGGTCTCCTGTTGCTCGAACTCCCACCAGTGCTCGACGTAGGGGTCGTGCACGCTCATCAGAGCGCCCATCTCGGTCAGCTTGCGCACGACCAGCTCGCTGCCGCTGTAGCGCGTGTCGCCCACGTCCTCGCGGTAGGAGGCGCCCAGCAGCAGCAGCTTCGCGCCGCCCACCGTGTGGCCCATCTCCTCGAGGCCGTCGCGCACCAGTTCGGCCACGTGCAGGGCGCGCGTGTCGTTGATGTCGATCGCCAGGGGCGTGATCTTGAAGGGATTGTCCTCGAAGCCGAGGATGTGCTTGTAGGCCCACAGGCCCAGGCCGCCGTCCTTGGGCAGGCAGTAGCCGCCGATGCCCGGGCCGGGGAACATCATGTTGTCGTGCGTGGGCCGCACGCGGATGGCCTTGATCACCTTGGCCAGGTCCACGCCGTTCCTCTCAGCGAAGAGGCTCCACTCGTCCATGAAGGCGAGCAGGGTGGCCCGGAAGCTGTTCTCGACGATCTTGCAGGTCTCGCTCTCGATCGGCCGATCGAGCACGGTGAGCGGGAACTGCTCGGTGTTGAGCACCTCGCGCAGGAACTTCTCCACGCGGCGCCGGCTCTCCGGATTGACGCCGCTGCACACGCGCCAGAAGTCGCGGATGCTCTTCACGTACTCCCGCCCCGGCATCACGCGCTCGTAGGAGTGGGCGAGCAGGGGCTCCGTCGCGATGCCCCGCGCGGCGAACTTCTCGCGCAGCACGGGCAGGGCGACGTGCTCGGTGGTGCCCGGCGCCACGGTCGTCTCGATCAGCACCAGGCACGCCGCCGGGATGCGCTCGGCGATGGTGACGAAGCTTCTCTCGAGCGCCTCCATCTCGGTGCGGCCGGTGTGCAGCTTGCCGAGGTCGTTCTTGAGGTAGTCGCACTGCACGTCGACCACCACCACATCGGCGAGCTTCAGCACATCCGGGTTGAAGGTCGCCATCAAGGTGCCCTTCTCGATTACACACCGCCGGATCATTGGGTCGACTTCGGGGTCTTCGGCCTTCACCGGCGAGATGCCGCGGTTGAGCAGCGGGATCTTCCAGAAGCTGCGCTCGCTGGGCCGCTGCATGCCGATGACGAACTTGGCGGGCTTGCCGCTCGCCTTGTCCACCGTGTCGGCCACGACGGCCGCCATCACGGCGCCCACGAAACCGACGCCCATCACCACCACGATCTCCATGCCCGCCGCGCGCCTCTCGGCGACGATCCCCGCCAGGCGCTCGTACTCGGCGGCGTACTCGGCCGGCCCGGGCAGCGGGAAGGCCTCGCCGCTCGGGCTCAGCGACACGCGCTGCTCACCGCTCATGCTGACTCCTTGTGCGTGGGGGTCTCGCCCCCGGCAGGCTCGGGGGCGGCGCCCCCGAGGGGGCTACTGCGTCTTGTCCTTGTTGGTGCTGAAGCGGAAGGGGACGTACAGGGGGCAGCTCTTGACGAGCGCGGTGACGATGAGCACGGCGCCGATCAGCGCCCACCAGGACTTGGCGCCGATGCTGACCAGCAGGATGATCGCGCCCAGCACGAGGCGGACGAGTCGATCGACGCTACCCATGTTCTTGACCATGGTTCCTCCTTCCGGCGGCCGAGCCGCCCACTGCGGTTACTCCTCGATGGCGACGATGTGCGCTGGGTTGATCTGCACACGATCGCCCAATTCCTGCACCATCACAAACCAACCGTCGGGGTGGACCTCGACGACCCTGCCCTTGAAGAGCCGGTCCGCGCTGGTGATGACCTTGATGACCATGCCCTGCTTGAGTTCCATCTCCCTCTCCTCGCGGGGTGCCGGGCACTGCCGGCGCCGGTCGCCGCGCGGCGTGCACGCTGCCTCGCTGCGCCAGCCCATCCTAGGACTTTGGCCGTCTAGAAGCAAGGGGCAGAGGGCTTTACACGGCGAGGCCGCCTGCGCTATCTTCTGCGCGGCCGGAGTTCCCGGCGCCGCAGCAAAGCAAAGGAGTATGAGCCATGGCCGCCACCCGCTTCGCCGAGGTCCTGAAGGGCTGGGCAGGATCGAGCGTCACCATCATCAACCCGCAGAGCTACACGGTCTCGAAGATCACCGACGGCATTTCCTTCGAGTCCTACTCCGCGCAACTCACCGCGGCGGCCGACGAC
>VGXI01000343.1 GCA_016873475.1 bacterium
CGCGCCCTACCACGACTTCGTCGTCGCGGCGGACTACCTCTACGCCGTCGGCCTCACGGTGACCGACCCGGACGCCCTCACGGGCGGCGACACCTGCCAGGTGGCCGTCGAGCCCGGCCAGCCGCAGGGGCCGATCACCGTGAACTTCGTCGGCGACATCATGATCGCCCGCGCCTACGAGGCGCCGGGCGGCATCATCGACGACTACGGCGTCGACGCCATCTTCGCGCCGACCAAGCCGATCTTCGGCGACGCCGCCGACCTCAGCGTCTGCAACCTCGAGTGCTCCTTCACCGATCAGGGCACGCCGCACCCCACCAAGAGCGTGAACTTCCACGCCCGGCCGGAGAACTTCGTCGGCATCGTGAACGCGGGGATTGATCTGTGTGACATCGGCAACAACCACATCGTCGACTACGGCGAAGTGGGCATGCTGCAGACGATCGGACTGTGCGCGGCCGCCGGCATCCCCTACATCGGCGCCGGCAGCGACGACCGCCTCGCTCTGGCCCCTGCCTTCCTCAGCGAGCGCGGCATCCGCCTCGGCTTCCTCGGCCTATCCAACCGCACGGGCCGCCGCTGGAACTACCAGCCCTTCCTCGATGCGGGCGCCAGCAAGCCCGGCTTCGGCTACCTGATCCCCAAGAATCTCGCCGAGTCGATCGCCGCCGCCCGCGACGAGGCGGACGTCCTCATCGTGCAGACGCACAGCGGCGACGAGTATCTCGCGGCCGGCGCTCCCAGCGAGGGCACGCCGGGCGGCGCCAAGCTGCTCGCCGCGGACGGCTATCTCGAAGAGCCGCCGGTGGAGGCGAGCGAGCCCGCGCTGGGCGATCCCGACTTCCGCTTCCGCAACGAGCCCCTGCCCACCGAGCGCGCGCTGCGCCGGCAGGCCCTCGATCTCGGCGCCGACGTGCTGATCAACCACCACCCGCACGTGCTGCAGGGCTTCGAGTCCTACCAGGGCAAGCTCATCGCGCACAGCCTGGGCAACTTCATCTTCGACCTGTACTACCCCGAGACGATGCCCACGATCGTGCTCACCCTGGAGATCGAGAAGGCGGGCATCACCGGCTACACCCTCGTGCCGGCCTGGATCGACGACTACATCACGCAGCCGGCCACGGGCGCTCTCGGCCGCGAGATCATGGACCGCCTCGCCGACTACTCGCGCGACATGGGCGCGCTGGTGGCGGTCGATCCCTTCGCAAACAGCGCGCGCATCTATCTCGACCCGGCCTCGGCGCCGCAGTCGGTGGAGCTCGTGCAGGCCACGCTGCCCTTCCGCGAAACCGCTGGCGCCGCCGTCAGCCGGCCGCTGGAACTGGCCGGGGCGGGGCCGCTCTCGCGCCTCGTCGACCTCAGCGGCGAAGGGCTCGGCAGCTGGGAGTTCCGCCTCGGTCGCGAACTGCTCTGGCACGGCGGCCTCGAGGCCGAAGGCGCGACCTTCTGGGATCTCACCGCGCCGGACGAGTTCCTCGATGCAAGCGAGGCCGCGGCCGGCCAGCGCTCCCTCGCGATGCGCCGCAACGCCGGACAAGCAGCGGCCAGCAGCGACCAGGAGCGCCACCTGCCCTGCGACCCGGGCAAGGCGCACAGCCTGCTCGGCTGGCTGAAGACCCAGAACGCCGGCGGCGCCCTGGTCGAGGCGCGCTACTACATCGACCGCAACACGGGCACCGCCCTCGCCAGCGAGGCTCTGGGGCCCGCGCTCGGCGGCACCAACGACTGGGCCCAGCAGTGGGCCGACATCGCCACGCCCGCCGAGGGCGACTGGTTCGAAGTCCGCTGCACGCTGACGCCCCCGGCCAGCGGCGAGGGCCGCGCCTGGTTCGACGGCCTCAAGTTCGTCGAGTGGGAGCCCTGGCAGCCGGGCGCGGCGGGCACGGCCGTCGCCCATCCGCACAACTACCGCTTCGTCCAGTTCCGCGCGACGAACCCGGCCCTCGCCGAGGCGCTGCTCAGCTACGAGGAGACTCGCTACGTCGAGGATCTCACGGGGCTGCCGGGCGGGGCCGCGCCCGCGGCGCCCGTGCTCGCGCAGAACTTTCCCAATCCCTTCAACCCGAGCACCCGCCTGATGCTCAGCCTGCCCGCCGGCGGCGGCAGCCTGCCGGTCGCGGTCAGCGTCCACGACGTCCAGGGCCGGCGCGTGGCCCTGCTCTACGAGGGCCGGCTCAGCGGCGGCGAGCGCCTGAGCCTGGACTGGGACGGCCGCGGCACGGGCGGCGAGCGCCTGCCCAGCGGGGTCTACTTCGCCCGTGCGCGGCTGGGCGAGCGCAGC
>VGXI01000344.1 GCA_016873475.1 bacterium
GGGCACGGGGCGGTGCGGCAGCCGCCCCCGGGGGCGGGTCGGCCACGGCGGCGCCGTTCGCCGCGTGGGCGGCTGCATCGTGGCCGGCCAGTTCGACGAGCGAGAGCCCGGCGAAGCGCGCGGCCAGTTCGGCCTGCACGGCTGCGAGCGGCGCGGAGTAGCCGCAGACGCGGGCCTCGCCCGCGCCCTCGGCCGCCGCGCCCTCGACCGCCTCGATGATCGCGCGCAGGGAGATCTCGGCTGCCGGTCGCGCCAGGCGGTAGCCGCCGCGGGGACCGAGCTGGCTCTCGCAGAGGCCGGCGCGGGCCATCGCCTGCAGCAGCTTCGCCGTGAGCTGGACGGGAATCCCGTGGCAGGAGGCGATCTCGCGGGCGCTCACGAGGCTGGCGCCCTCGCGCGACGCCACGTGCAGGAGCGCCTGGACGGCGTAATCCGTTTTCCGTGTGAACTTTAGCACGGCCATCCCCGAACAGGAGCCCGCGGTGTCAAATGCCGACCATTTTGGTCGGGATCGGAAGGTAGGTCACTCGTCCCCGGTTGTCAAGGCGGGATCCCGGGGCATAAAGGCCAGCAGCAGCAGGCCGGCCAGGAAGAAGGCGCCCAGGGCGAGGATGGACAGGCGCGCCGTGCCGCTGAGCTGCCGGATGAGGCCGAAGAGCAGGGGCCCGCCGATCGCGCTGAACTTGGCGAAGACGCTGTAGAAGCCGAAGTACTGGGCGCTCCGGGCGGGCGGCACGAAGTGCGCGTAGAGGCTGCGGCTGAGCGACTGCGTGGCGCCGAGGCAGAAGCCCACGGCGGCGCCGAGCATCCAGAACTCCCAGGCCGCCGCGAGGCGCCAGGCCCAGAGCACGACGCCGATCCAGATGACGAGGCTCAGCATCAGCGCGCCGCGGGTGCCGATGCGTCCGGCCAGCTTGCCGAAGAGCAGCGCGCCCGGCACGCCGACGATCTGCACGAGCAGCAGGGTGCCGAGCAGGGTGCCCGTGCCCAGGTGCAGCTCGTCCTTGCCGTAGATCGAGGCCATCTTGACCACGGTTTGCACGCCGTCGTTGATGAAGAGGAAGGCCAGGCAGAAGACGGCCAGCGCCGGCCGGGCGAGCACGCTGCGGAAGGTGGTCCAGGTGTCGCGCAGTGCGGCCAGGGCGGGGACCCGCCGCGCGGGCGGCCCGGGCGGCTCCTCCATCCGGCGCCAGGCGATCAGCCCGAAGCCGCCCCACCAGAGCCCGGCCGAGCAGAGCGCGAGGCGCACGGCCCACTCCCGGCTGAGACCGAAACTGCCGTGCAGTTGGATCAGCAGCAGGTCCAAGAGGAAAACGAGCCCGCCGCCCGCATAACCCCAGGCGAAGCCGCGCGCGCTGATCGCGTCCTGCTGCTCGGGCGGCCCCAGCGTGGGCAGGAAGGAGTCGTAGAAGATGTTCGCGGCGACGAAGAGCGTGGCCGCGCTGATGTAGAGCGCGAGCGCCCGGCTGACGTCGCCTGGGCCGACGGTGAGGAGCAGCGAGGTTGCCAGCGCGCCGGGCAGGAAGCAGCCGAGGAGCCAGCGCCGCCGCGCGCGCGAGGCGTCGGCGAGGGCGCCGAGCAGGGGCGCGCTGATGAAGACGAGGAAGGAGGAGAAGCCCGAGGCGTAGCCCCAGAGGCTGGTGGCGCTGAGGGTCGTCCCGAACAGGCGCGCGCCGCCGGCGGGCACCACCGCCTCGGCGAAGTAGACCGGCATCAGCGCGGCGAGGATGACCGTGGCGAAGGCCGAGTTCGCCCAGTCGTAGAGGTACCAGCCGCGCCGGCTGCGGGGGGAGGCGTAGGCCGCGGCGGGTGGCACGGCGTTCACAGCCGCGCCGTCGCCAGGCCGATCGCCGGCCGCAAGTGCTCGATGTAGCAGGGGACTAAGAGGAGAACTGGCATGGCCGCTACGCTACTCCAGGGAGATGCGGCTCGCCAGCCCGAAGTCAGGCCGGCCGGCTGCATTCACGTGGTTTGGAGTTGACCCGGTTTCCCGGACCCCTTGCTACCCTCGTAGCGAGAGGAGTCCGCGATGCCTTGGTCCCGAACGCCCTTTGCGAGTCGTTCTCTGCTACACTTGAGTGCGAGTGCCTGGTTCGGCAGCGCTTCAAGACGCAGCGCGAGGCACGGATGGCGGCCTTCAATTCCATCGAGGGGTTCTACGACCCGCACCGTCCTCGCTCAGCGCTGGGTTGCGAGTCGCCGGTCGGCCTTGAAGCGAAGCGCCTAGAGCAGGTAGCCGAGGCAGGAGAAGTCGCCCGTCCGGAGAAGCGGGGGG